>CAMFET010000017.1 GCA_945949475.1 uncultured Phascolarctobacterium sp. | reverse complement strand
TGAGGATAAGACTTGCAGAGGAGCGTGCAGCATGAATTTACAAAATAAAAAGGTGAAGATAGTGCTCGGAATTTTAATTGCCGTGTGCTTGATTGTTTCCTACCGCATCTATAACAATATTCAAAATGACAAGGCTAGAGCCGAAAAAATGTCCCGTGTGAAAACGGTTGCTGTTACTACCGGCCATGCTAGCCGTCAAACCCTTATTCCCACTATGACCTTTAGCGGCAGTCTTGATCCGGAGTGGCAGGCCGAGGTAGCTGCCAAGGTGGATGGTCGCTTGGAAAAGGTTTATGTAAAAGAGGGTGACCGTGTTACCAAGGGTCAGGTGCTGGCTGTATTGGAGCAGGTGGATACGGATGCAGATTTGCTGAACGCCCGCGGTAGCTATTTGGACGCTCAGGCTAATCTTAGTAAGGCCGAGAGGGATTTAGTACGTTACGAAAAGCTTTTTGCAAATGGTGCTGTTTCTGAACAGGTTGTAGATAATTATCGCTTTGCCCGTGAAAATGCTGCTGCTAAACTAGAGGCTGCTCGTGGTAATTTACAGGGCATGGAATCTAAATCCGCTGGCACTATTTTAGTGGCTCCCGCCGATGGGATTGTGGCTAAACGCTATTATCAGGAGGGCTACTACGCTAAGGCTGGTACTGCTATTTTTGCCGTGGCCGATATCAGTATGCTGAAAACTGTGATTCATATTCCGGAAGGTCAGGTAGCAGGTGTGGCCGTGGGTAACGAGGCCGCTATCAAGCTGCCTGCTTATCCTGATAAAAAAATCGTGGGTAAAATCACCCGCATTGCGCCTGTGGCCGACCAGCCTTCCCATACCTTTGCGGCAGAGGTGAGCGTGGATAATAGCCAGGGCCTTTTGGCAGGTATTTATGCCAATGTGTATCTCACAGCGCAACCGCGTGAGAATGTGCTCACCGTGCCCTTGCACAGCATTGTTATGCGTGATGACCAACAGACTATTTTCATAGCCGACGCGGATGGCATTATTCAGCGTAGGGTGCTGGAGGTTGGTTATACAGATGACAAAAATGCTGAAATCATCAGCGGCATCACCGAGGAGGACCTCATTGTGCTGGAGGGTCAGAACAAGCTGCGTGAGGGCGTCAAGATCAAAATGGAAAAGGCTGGTAAATAATTATGATTGGTACATTTATTAAACGGCCAGTATTTACCACCATGTTCGTTTTACTTTTGGTAGTATTCGGCATCCGTTGCTATCCGGAAATCGGTGTGGATTTGAACCCGGATGTGGATTTGCCCATCGTCAGCGTGCGTGTGCGTTATGATGGTGCTTCACCAGAGGAAATGGAAACTCTGGTTACTAAGCCCATCGAAAACCGCGTCAGTCAGGTTTCCGGTATTAAAACCCTGTCCTCTACGGTTTTAGAGGGCTACAGTGAAACCGTTTTGGAATTTAATTTGGGCGTGGACCCCCAACAAAAGGCCAGCGAGGTGCGCGAAAAGGTTTCCAGTATCCGCAAATCCTTGCCCGATGATATTGATGAGCCCACAACCCAAACTGTTGACCTTAACGCCCGCGCGATTGTAGCTTGGACCTTTTCCTCCAGCTCCCGCTCCCGTGGTGAAATCCGTCGTATTATCGAGGATAATATTAAGGACGAGCTGCAGATGGTGGAGGGCGTGTCGGAGGTTACTGTTGTAGGCGCCAGCCAGCGCTGTATTCGCATTGTGCTGAAGCCGGAAAAGCTGCAGGAATATGGCATTTCCTACCAAACAGTGCGGGACACCATCAATAAAAATAACTATAACACCCCCGGTGGCAAGGCCCGCAGCCAGGAAATGGAAATTACTGTGCGTACCTTGGCTAAATATAATACCGTGGATGATATTAAGCAGGTGGTTGTGGCCAATCATAATGGTCGCCCCGTGTATATTGGCGAAGTGGCCGATGTGCTCGACGATTGGGAGGACGAGGATACGTTCGCCAGTGCCAACGGCGAGCCCAGTGTACTGGCTTTCGTGCGCAAGCAGTCCAAGACCAATACGGTAGACGTAACCGATAATGTCAATAAAAAAATGGAGCAGCTGCGCCAATCCAATCTACCACCTGATATTACGGTGGAGAAGGTCCGCGACCAGTCCAAATATATTCGTGATAATATTGCGGACGTTTGGAACACCATTATTTTTGGTGGTTTCTTGGCGCTTTTAATCACCTATATGTTCCTACGCAATTTTAGAGCTACCATCGTAGGCGGCTTGTGTATACCGACGGCGGTTATTTCCACCTTCTTCATGATGAAGGTTATGGACTTTACCTTGAACAATATGTCCCTAATGGCGTTGTCCTTGGCTATTGGCATGTTGATCGACGATGCCATCGTTGTTATCGAGAATATTTTCCGTCATATTCAAATGGGCAAAACACCCTTCGTGGCTGCCCGTGAAGCGACGGAGGAGTTGACGCTGGCCATTTTGGCAACCTCCTTTGTAATGTTCGCCGTCTTCGTGCCCATTGGTAATATGGGTGAGATTATCGGCCAATTCTTCAAGCAGTTCGGTCTGACCGTAGCCTTTGCTATTGCGTTCTCTACATTAGTCGCCTTTACGCTGACTCCTATGGTGTCCGCTTATTGGATTAAGGTCGAAACGGAGGAGGAGAGCGCCAGAAGTCGCAATAAGTATTTGCAAATAGTGCTGGATAAATTCGAGGCGGGCTTTCAAAGCGTGCGCGAAATGTATAACAGCTTGATGGTGTGGTGCTTAGAAAGACCTAAAAAAATAGTTATTGTTAGCGTTTTGAGCTTGGGTATTAACCTGCTCTTGCTACCGTTTGTAGGCACGGAGTTTACGCCTACCTATGACTCTGGCGAGTTCACCGTCAATGTGAAGGCTCCCATTGGCAGCAGTCTGCAAAAGACAGTGGAGCTAGCTACGCCCATGCAGGAGTACATCAGTCAATTGCCCGAGGTAAAGATTGTGGCGCTGAATATTGGTAACGGTCGTAACCCTGTTAACCAGGGATCCTTGGATATTCGCTTAAAGCCATCTGACGAGCGCGACCGCAGCATGCAGCAGATTATGGATGAGCTGCGCGCAAAATTTGGTAATACGGAAGGACTCAAGGTTTCCGTTGTGTCCAACCAAGGCGGTGGCCGTGGCGATAGCCGTCCCGTGCAGATTGGTCTACGCGGCAATAATATTAAAGAGTTAAAGAAATATGCGCTGGATTTGGCCGATAAGCTGAAAACTGTGCCCGGTGCAACGGACGTGGATATTTCAGACTCCGAGGAGGAGCCGGAGGTTATCGTGCGCTTGGACCACGCCAAGGCCAGCCAGCTGGGCTTGGATGCCACTGAGGTGGGCAAGGTTGTGCAAATGGCCTTTATGGGTAAGAGCACCTCGAATAGCTATACCATTGGCGATAATGACTACGATATTGTTTTACAGATGCCCCTGGCGCAGCGCAATGATATCAATGCTGTGGCTAATTTGCGCATCTCCAATTCCAGCGGTCAATTTGTGCGCTTGGGCGATATTGCAACGATTAAGTATGGTAGCGGTCCGACGCGTATCGAGCGCGAGGATAAGCAGCGCCAAATCGTGGTTTATGCCAACACTGTCGGCATTTCTCCCGGCGATTTGATTAAAAAGGCTACTACCGAGTTTATTCCCGAGCTGAATATGCCGCCCGGCTACAATTATAAGATGATTGGTCAGGCCGATAATATGGCTCGTTCCATTAAAGAGGTTGCGAAGGCGGTAATTTTGGCTATTGTCATGGTATATATGACCTTAGCTGCTCAGTTTGAAAGCTTTTCCCAGCCCTTGATTATTATGGCCTCCTTGCCCTTTGCGATTATCGGCGCTGTGCTGGGTCTGCTGGTGGCTGGTCAGACGGCGAATATGATGAGTATGATTGGCTTTATTATGCTACTAGGCCTAGTAACTAAGAATGCAATTTTGCTTTTGGACTATGCTAACCAAGCGCGTGAGCACGGCATGGGCCTAAAGGAGGCTACGCTGGAGGCCTGCTCCCTGCGCTTGCGCCCCATTTTAATGACCACACTGTCCACTATTTTGGGCATGATGCCCATTGCCTTAGGCATTGGTGAGGGTGCGGAGCTGCGCCAGTCCATGGGCGTGGTTTTGGTAGGCGGCTTGACTACCTCTACCTTATTAACATTGATTGTTATTCCGCTGATTTATCTTCTGTTTGAGGATTGGAAGCTGAAGCATTATCAGGTTAAAGGGGAGTAATATGACCAAACTAACAGATACAGAATTCAAGCGTTATTTGCAAGCAGTTCACAACAATATAAGTGCAGTACTTGATATTACCAAAGAGAAGGACATCAACTACGGCCATCAGTTTGTGGTGGAACTTTGTCAGGCAAAGTTAACCTTGAATATTTACAATGGTAAAAAAGGACTCAGCTATGTCTTTTCTGGCGATAGTGCGCTGGAAGGCAAGGTGAGGGAGCTACTGGGTGAGTGCAAGCAAAGCTCTCGTAGTGAAGGTGATTTTGCTAGCTCCGATGTTCGTGTTGATGATGCGGCAGGCGTATCCGCCCTCCCGCGTGGCAAATGGGCTGGCAGCGATGAGTCCGGCAAGGGTGACTTTTTTGGCCCCTTGGTTGTCTCCGCGGTGGTGGTGGACGATAGTACTGCTGCTAAGCTGGCTGCGGCTGGCGTGAAGGACTGTAAGCTTTTGACCGATAAAAAGATTTTGCAGCTGGAAGATGTAATTAAGTCTACTGTGGTGGATTTTAGCGTGCTGGAGTTAAAGCCCAAGGCTTATAATCTTCGCTATAAGCAAGTGCTGGCTCAAGGAGGCAAGCTCAACCAGCTTTTGGGCTACGGCCATGTGGCTGCTCTTAGCCAAGTCTTGGAGCGGCACGAGGACTGCCATGCAGCTTTAATTGACCAATTTACTACTTCCTTGGTGAATGTGAGGGAGCTTACAAGGCGTTTTCCCAATTGCGTAGTTAAGCAGCAGCCTAAGGCAGAAGTTAATTTAGCTGTGGCGGCTGCTTCGGTGCTGGCGCGAGCGCGCTTTTTGCGTACCATGGCTGAGCTGGCGGAGGCTGCCGGTGAAGCTATCCTGCCCAAGGGCGGGGGAGCGCAGGCTACAGCCTGTGCCCGGCGTTTAGCTGACAGGCTGGGCAAAGCTGAGCTGGTAAATTTTGTAAAGCTGCATTTTGCTAATTATGCTCGCATCTAGCTTGGAGCTGGCGCAGACAAGTCAATGTATGAAGGCTGAGTTAGTTTAGTAAACAGCTGTCCTATAACTGCATATAGTAAAAAGCATAGCCTTTGCCTGCAAAATATGGTACAATATTTTGCAGGCATACTTGCATTTTGAGGTAAAATTTTAGTAAAAAAGAGGCTTGGCTATGAAAAAGCTAATTGTTAATGCCGATGATTTTGGCTTACATACATTAATTAATCAAGGAATAATCAAAGGATATAGGGAGGGCTTTATTACAAGCACCTCTATTATGCCCAGCGCTGATGCGTTCGACGAAGCAGTGGCGCTTGCTCAGGACGAGCCCAAGCTAGGCATAGGCATTCACTTAACACTGGTGGGCGGCGTAAAGCCCGTACTACCCAAGGAAAAAATTGCTAGCCTTGTGGATGCAGAGGGCTGCTTTTTGCCGGACTATGTAGCCTTTGCCAAACGCTTTTACACAGGTGGTGTTAAGAGCAGTGAGCTTGAGGCAGAGCTACGTGCGCAAATTGAAAAAGCTTTAGTTAGCAAATTAAATATAACTCATATTGATAGCCACCAGCATACCCATGTGCTGCCGGGTATAAATGGACTTGTCAGAAAGCTCTGCAATGAGTATAATATAAAAAGAGAGCGTATACCCAAAGAGGGCTACACCTTTAGCGGTGGTTTCCAAGCAGGCATCGGCAGAAAAATCGGTCGCTGCGGCTTGAGCTTTTGTGCCGATTTGGCACGCCTTAGTGCCGACGGGGAGGGTATCAAGCATCCCGATTATTTCTTTGGTATGCTGGCTGGTGGTCATCTCAATGCGAAGCTGGTAGGCAATATCATTCGTGCTTTGCCCGAGGGAGTGAGCGAGATTATGACTCATCCTGGACTGGAGACTGCACCCTTGGCTAAGCTGTACGCTTGGCACTATACGTGGGAGACAGAGCTAGCTTCATATTTGAGTGAAAGTAATAAAGAGCTGCTCAAGAAATATAATGTGCAGCTTGCTAATTTTGGTGATTTGTAAAACTCCTCAGGCGACTACGTCGCCAGCTCCCCTTTAAAGGGGAGCCGACAAGTGCTTTATATACATCATAACTGTGGTGGTTTAGATTAATGAATAAAAAGCTTTTGCTGCGTTTAGGAGCACTGTTTTTATTTGTTCTCCTAATTTCGGCAGCAGTAATTTACTTTACATTTGATATACGGACCTTGGACTATTTGACCATGTTCGAGCCTAAGTGCATTCTTCTAGCCTTAGGCTGCCTTGCTATTGGTCTATTGTTCGATGGACTGCGCCTGATTACCTTGGCCAATATTACTGAGGAAAGGTTGACCCTGCGCCAGATAGTTAACGTGGTGCTGAGTAACTATTTTTTGGCTTTGGTATCTCCCGGTGCTAGCGGTGGCGCTATAGCCCAGGTGATGTTCATGCGTAAGGCGGGGGTGCCCGTGGCAAAATCCACGGTGGTCATTCTCGTCCGTACCATTATGTCCATTATTTTCTTGATTTTGCTCGTGCCCTTGGTGCTGCATTTTGATGAGGATATTGTGGAATGGATGCCGGCTTCGGTAATTACTATTGTGTCCGTGGCCTTTGTATCCCTACCAGTAATTGCCATCTATTTGATGCGCACCCGCTATCCGGAAAAAATAATTTTTTATTGTACGCGTAAGCTAAGCTACACTACCCGCCGCAACTGCTATATTTGGTACCAGCAGTTTAAGAAGGCGGCTATTGTCATGGGTAAAAATCCCTTGATGGTGCTGCGGGCATTTATTGAATCAGGACTTAGCCTGCTTTTTATTTATGCTACAGTGCCTGCTTATA
The DNA here is from genome assembly GCA_945949475.1 of uncultured Phascolarctobacterium sp. Taxonomy (GTDB): domain Bacteria; phylum Bacillota; class Negativicutes; order Acidaminococcales; family Acidaminococcaceae; genus Phascolarctobacterium_A. The sequence continues at coordinate 3,562 of CAMFET010000017.1, read as the reverse complement.
TGACTGGCTTGAATATTGATTTTGATTTAATTCAGGTTATGGGGCGCATGGTGCTCATTAATCTGGTGCTGTATTTTTCGCCCACACCCGGTGGCAGTGGTATTGCTGAGGCTGGCTTTGTTATGCTCTTTGCTAATCTTTTGCCAGGCGGTTTGGAGGGTATTTTTGCAGTCTTGTGGCGCTTTACGGCGGAATATTTGCCCTTTATGCTGGGTGCAGTAGTAACTATTCGTGCATTTGGCAGTGATGTAATTAATTTGGCTCAGGTTAAGGCCAAAACCAAGGTGGTTCCGCCCAAGAATAAGGCATAATTAAGATTACTTTGCTATAATATTTAGAATTTGGAAGAAAAGCTTAGGAGTTGAGTTAAGATGAAGATATTGGTTACAGGTGGTGCAGGCTTTATCGGCTCACATTTGCTGCAGCTTTTGCAGGGTCAGCAGGGTGTGGAGGTTGTGGTCTACGATAATCTTTCCAGCGGTCGTAGGGAACACGTGCCTAAAGGAATACGTTTAGTCGAAGGTGATGTGCGAGATGCGGAGGGATTAGCGCACCTTTTCGCCAGTGAAGGCTTTGACTCCGTAGTGCATTTGGCTGCCCAAACCATGGTGCCGTATTCCCTGAGCCATCCGGAAGAGGATTGCCAGATTAATCTCTTAGGCTTGATTAATATTTTAGAATGCTGTCGTAAATATGCGGTTAAGCATATCGTTTTTTCCTCTAGTGCGGCTGTTTATGGTGATAACCTAAATATTCCCCTGCATGAGGAGGAAAAGCCCATGCCCACCTCTGCTTATGGCATTACTAAAATGGCCAGTGAGCATTATTTGCGCATGTACCATGATTTGTATGGCCTCAATACAACAGTGTTGCGCTTTGCCAATGTTTATGGCGAGCGTCAGGGAGCAGGCGGTGAAGGTGGTGTAGTTAGTATCTTCTGTAAGCTGCTGGCAGCGGGGCAGGGGGTTACTGTTTTTGGTAACGGCGAGCAAACTCGCGACTTTGTCTATGCCGGTGATATTGCTGAAGCTCTGTGGCGTGGCAGCCAGCTGGAGGGGCATCATGTGATCAATATCTCTACCCAAAAGGAAACCTCTGTGAACCAGCTTTTGGCAGCCTTTAAGCAGGCTGTGGGCAGGGAATTTCCTGTACAGTATGCGCCCATCCGGGAAGGGGATATTTTCCGCTCCGTTTTGGCTAATGGACGCTGTGTAGAGCTGTTGGGCTTTTGTCCGGCAATGAATTTGCAGGAGGGTGTAGCGCGAACCTACGCTGATTATTTACAAAAGATTGGGGATAAGTAATGAAGCAATTGGAAAAGAATAGCCTGCTGATTATCGCAGGCTTAACACTTTTTACGATTATGTTTGGTATTGGCGGTGTGCCCTTGCTGGATCCGGACGAGCCGGTTTACGCAGAGACAGCGCGTGAGATGATCCAGTTTAAGGATTTTTTATCACCGCGTATATTTGGCGATTATTGGTATGATAAGCCGCCCATGTATTATTGGCTGGTGGCTTTTTCGCAAATGCTCTTTGGCTATACCGAGTTTGCAGCGCGCTTTCCTGCGGCTTTGATGGCCTGTGGCACTGCCATGATGATTTATGTTTCTACTACGAAGCTGTTTAACGAGAAGGCAGGCTTTTGGTCCGCTGTGGTGCTCACGAGCTGCATCCAGTTCTTTTATATGGGTAAGGCGGCGGTTACGGATACCACATTGCTCTTTTTTATGACAGGTGCAGTGCTTAGCTTTGCGCATAAAAAGTATTGGCTGATGTATGCTTGCATGGCGCTGGCAACGGTTACTAAGGGCCCCATCGGCATAGTTTTTCCCGGTGCCATTATCTTCCTGTATTTAGTGATCACTGGCCAGCTACGGGAAATTTTGCGCATGCATGTGCTGCGTGGTCTGCTGCTGTACTTTTTGATTGCTTCTCCTTGGTATTATGCTATGTACACTGTGCATGGCATGGACTTTATCAATACCTTCCTAGGCTTTCACAATGTAACTCGTTTTACTACGCCGGAGCATGCTAACCGCGTAACCTTTTGGTACTACTTCCCCGTGGTTATTTTAGGTATGTTTCCGTGGACGGGCATGCTGGTGCAGGCAGTGAAGGCTTCTATTAGCGATAGCCGCATAGATGATATGCGTCAGCTTTTGCTATTCCATGTCTGGTGGCTGTTTGTTTTCATTTTCTTTACTATTTGCCAAACCAAGCTCGTAAGCTATATTCTGCCCATGTTCCCGCCCTTGGCTGTGCTCATTGGTTGGAATATTTCTAGGATGTTAATTAAATTGCGCCATAACACTACCTTCTATAGTTGGATGTTTGGCAGTGGTTTAATGTTCGCCCTTTTGGGTGCTGGCTGGATTGTGGGCGCCCAATATTTGCCTGAGGCCTCCTTTAGTCTAGTTATGCTGGGTATTTTGACCTTGATCATCGGCGGTGGCACTGTTTTTACCCTGTGGTCATATCGTGATATTGAAATGGCTTGCTGGCTGCACACCTTGGTGGGTGTGGTGACCATGTGCGTGGCCTTTGCCTTTGTGCTGCCTGTGATTGCTGACCGCTTTAGTGTGAAGACCATGAGTGGGGTTTATCTTGAGGAGTGTAATCAGGATACGCCTATTTATGTGGATAAGTTTTTGCGTCCTGGCTTTATGTATTATGCTGGCAAGGCTGGTATCGAGATGATTCCGAAGACTGGCGCGCTGCCGGAAGCGTTGCGTAATGGCCAGCACAAGTATATTTTGGTGCGCGGGCTGGAGTATCGCCGCGTGCTGAAGACGAATCAGATTCCTACTAATGTGGAGACGGTAAAGGAAATTAGTGATATTTATCTGCTGGAGCAGAAGTAAAAATATGGGATGGTCCAAGCCCCTCTCAGTCACCTTCGGTGACAGCTCCCCCGGTGGGGGAGCCTATCGCAAAACCTATTTTTCAAAATACTTATAGCAGTAATCTAAAGTGAAGCTATAGGAAAGGCTCCCCTTGGGGGGAGCTGTCAGTCCGCGCAGTAGCCTCTATTGCAATGTGTGGTTAATGCGGATGACTGAGAGGGGAGACTGCGAATAAAAGTTTTGAGGAGAATGAGTTGTTATGACAATCTATCGGAAGAACGGTAAAAAATTAGGTGTTTTGGGTGGTCTAGGCCCCGCCGCCAGCGCAGAATTTTTGCGCCAGCTGGCAGCAAAGTGCCCAGCCAGTGTGGACCAGGAGCACCCTGTAGTGTATATGATTGCGGATTGCGAAATCCCCGACCGTGGCACTGCCATTTGTGGCCAAGGCCCCAGCCCCTTGCCCAAGCTGAAGGAGGATTTGCTGAAGCTGTGCGACATGGGAGCAGATGTGCTAGCGGTGCCATGCAATACGGCCCACTATTTTATCGACCAATTCAAGGACGAGCTGCCCGTGCCCTTGGTGCACATCATTGAGGCCACAGTGCTGGCTACCAAGGCCATTGCGCCAAATGGTGCGTGGATGCTTTCTACCAAGGGCACGCGTGCCTGCGGCCTGTATCAGGCCTGCGCTGACAAGCATGGCCTGAAGCTGTTCAT
>CAMFET010000016.1 GCA_945949475.1 uncultured Phascolarctobacterium sp. | reverse complement strand
GCCACCATCATCGTCTTTTTCGCAGAAAAATTCAGCTTTTTATTGGCCTCCTGCTGCAAATTAGAGGTCGTAAAGGGCGGCACGGGATGACGCTTGCGCTCCTTGCGCTCTGCCTTGCTAACAATGTATTGCGCTTTATTCAGGGCAGCCTCAGCAGCATGTGCCTGCTCAGCATTTTTTAGCTCCAGCTTCTTACCCTTGTATTTCACAGCCTCCGCTTCAAAAATTGGAGCCTTGGCATTTTCGCGCAGCTTGGCATTCAGCGTCCAGTATTCCTCGGGCACAAAGGCTTCGATTTCACGATCCCTATCGGCCACAATTTTTACGGCTACAGATTGCACACGGCCTGCACTCAAGCCCTTGCGCACCTTGCGCCATAATAATGGGCTCAGCTCATAGCCCACGATACGGTCTAGAATACGGCGAGCCTGCTGCGCATTGACCATATCCATATCAATGGTACGAGGATGCTTAATAGCGTCCTTAACTGCAGCACCAGTGATCTCGTGGAATTCAATGCGACAGTTTTGCTGTTCATCCAAATCCAAAATATGCGCCAAATGCCAGCTAATGGCCTCGCCCTCACGGTCAGGGTCAGTTGCCAGATATACTTTATCCGCTTTTTTAGCCAAGGCCTTCAGCTCTTTAATTAAATCGCCCTTGCCACGAATATTGATATATTTAGGCTCAAAATCATGCTCTACATCCACACCGAAGGTGCTTTTGGGCAAATCACGCAAATGCCCCATCGAAGCTGTAACCTTATAATTTTTTCCTAAAAATTTTTCTATAGTCTTGGATTTCGTGGGTGATTCCACGATAACCAGATTCATCGTCATCTCATTTCCCCCTACCTACGGTAGTAGCGCAGGGCTTGATTTTGGTTGATTAAACCAGCTCCCTGCAGCTCTAAAAGCTCCATGCTCACACTAGCGAAGTCAGTACCACTGCCCTCCACCAGCTCCTCTAAGGACAAGCTGCCACCCTGCAGCAGTGACAATAGCTTCGAGCCCAGCTCCGAAGTCAGCGGAGCCTGCTCCTCCTGCTTTTCAGCATCAGTCGCAAAGTCAAATATGGATGGCTGCACCAATCTTTCACGCTGTGCCAGCTCCCATTGTACCTTATCCTCTAAAATATCCTGGGGCGTATCCACCAGCTTAGCTCCGGTGCGGATCAGCTCATGGCAGCCCAGGCTCGTTTTATCAAAGATATTACCGGGCACGCAATAAACCTCGCGCCCCTCATCCGCCGCTATATTAGCAGTGATAATAGCACCACTTTTAAGCTTAGCCTCGGCTACTAAAACACCTTGGGATAAGCCCACAATAATACGGTTGCGAGCGGGGAAGTTCTTGGCCAAGGGCTGGGTGCCGGGAGCATATTCGCTAACCAGTGCCCCTCCCTGATTCACAATACGCTGAAAAAGGCTGGCATTTTCTTCAGGATAAGCAATATTTAAGCCGCAGCCCAAAACAGCAACAGTTGTCCCGCCCACACTCAAGCAGGCTTCATGAGCTATGGTATCAATTCCACGCGCACCACCGCTAATAATCGGAATGCCGCGCCCCGCCAAATCCTTGGTAAAAAGCTTGGCAGCCTTCTTGCCATACTCAGTGCAAGCACGCGAGCCCACCACTGCTAGGCAATAGCCAGCCTTGGGCAAGCTACCCTTTACATAGAGCACCAAAGGCGGATCAGCAATACGCAGCAAGGACTTGGGATATTCCGCGCTTGTATAGCAAATTAAGCGCACCCCTTCTAGCTGACAAAAGCGTGCTAGCCTTTGGGGCAGGTCGCTGCGTCTTTTGCTAATAAAGGTTGCCGCGGCAGCGTCACTCACTAAGCCAGTCGCTATTAGCTGCTGGGGCTGAGCCTCAAACACAGCCTGTGCCGACCCCAATGCCTGCACCAATGCCGGCAGCTTAGCTCGACCTAAGCCAGTAGTTGCCAAAATAGCAGCCAAATATACAATATCTTCTGTATCTATTTTATTCATCTTGTCCATCTCATCCGTCCTCAAACTCTGTAGCATGGTTACTAATTCGTTTCCATTATAATGAAGAAAGACGTAATGGTCAAGTATAAAATAAAAACATTTATTTGCTCTTTATTTTTTCTAGCACAAACTCTGCGATTTGCATCGCAGCCAATCGATTACCCAAGGGCTTTTTCCCCTGCTTTGCTCCCTTTTGGCAGCTCGCAGCAGCTACAGCATGCACTAGCTGCTCCAGTCCATCGCAAACCTTGGCCTGATAATACTGCTCTAAAAAAGCAGCATTGCCTCTTTCCTGCCCCGGCAAGGGCTTATATATGAAAAGCTCTAAGCCAGTGGCCAAAACTTCAGCGCAGGTCAAGCCGCCCGCCTTCGTAATAATCATATCAGCGCCTGCTAGCAGCTGGGGCACATCCTGACGAAAGCCATATATCTCAATAGGAGTGGCACTGCCAGCTACATTCTGCTCAGCTGCACCTGCTGCCACGGCAAAGCGCTCGCGCAGCTTTTGCTCCAGCTTAGCATTATTTCCCGTAATCGCTACTAGGCGCAGGCCAGCAATAGATTTTTTCTGCAAGGCTAGGAGTATTTCCTCCATGGGCAATAGGCCTTCGCCCCCGCCCATCACCAGGCACACCCTTTCCTCACTGGTCCAGCCATACTGCTTGCGGCAAGCGTCGTAGTCAAAGCTATCAAACCTTCGAAAGTCTTGGCGCAGCGGTATGCCAAAGGCCTGCACCTGCGTGGGCACGGTGATTTTTTCCTTCAGGCGTGCATCAGCCACAAAATACGCATCCACACCGTTACACAGCCACCATTTGTGCACAGTAAAATCCGTCACCACAGCACCCAAAAAAATCTCGGGATGCTTTTCTTTATAATAACACATGATGCCTGCTGGCGTGGCATGGGTTGCAATTACCGCATCGGGGCGCACACGCTGTAAATAGCTGCTACCAAGCAAGGCCAAGCTGCGGTTGATCAGGCTACGCAGCCACAAGGAGCCGCTTTGCTGATTGCCCCATTTATAGGCCAGCTCGTACAGCCACGGACAGCAGCCCAAAATCCACAAATACGTGCGCAAAAAGGTACTACCCAAAAAATGTGGAAAAAAATCAAACACATTACCATGCACCACTTCCACATCAGCTTGCTCACTCAAGGCCTCGCGTAAGGCTTCTGCAGCCAAGCGATGCCCCGAGCCAATGGGAGCGGATAGCAATAGCACCGTATATTTTTTTCTTATATTACTCATACTTACATCACCACTTCATAAAAAAAGAACACAAAAAGCACTTATAGGGCTTGAATAAGCAGCGTTATTATTGTATCATATTTTTAATAACATTCAATGCTGGAATGTAGTAAAGAAAGAAAATTTTTGGGAGGCCCTAAAAATGGCAAACAGACTACCTGTTGAAAGCTTTAGCTTTCCTGTAGAACAAATTAAAGCTGGTTATTACACAGATGCTTATTTCCTGCGCTCTGCAGAAATCTTAAATGGCGACAACTATCATCCGCGCGTTTTGATGCAAATTTTTGCTCGTGACAATGTTGTGGTTTGCGGTACCGATGAGGTTATTGCCCTGCTGAAAACCTGTGCCTTCCATCCGGAAAACATCGTAATCCATTCTCTGCATGATGGTGATGAAGTAGAGGAATGGGAAACTGTGATGACTATTGAAGGCGATTACCAGGATTTTGCTCATTTGGAAACTATTTATTTGGGTATTTTGGCTCGTCAAAGCCGTATCGCTACCAACGTGCGTAAGGTAGTGAAGGCTGCCAACGGCAAGCCCGTGCTCTTCTTCCCCGCTCGTTATGATATTTATCAAACTCAGGAGTCCGATGGTTATGCTGCTAAAATCGGCGGCATCAAGGGCTTTTCCACCGATGCCAACGCTAAGGCCAGCCAGGGCAAGGGCTTGGGCACTATTCCCCACGCACTCATTGCTTCCTATAATGGTGACACCGTAGCTGCAACCTCGGCCTTTGATAAATATGTGGACCCTTCCATTGCCCGCATTGCTTTAGTTGACTTTGATAATGACTGCGTTAACACCTCCCTCGCTGTAGCTCGTAAGCTGGGTAAAAAGCTGGCTGGTGTGCGTCTCGATACCTCCGGCTCCATGGTGGATAAAAGCTTGTGGACCCAAATCGGCACCTTTAAGCCCACCGGTGTCTGCAAGGAGCTGGTGTGCAATGTGCGCCGTGCCCTCGATGCCGAAGGCTTCAACCATGTTAAGATTATCGTTTCCGGCGGCTTTGATGCTGCCCGTGTAGCCGCCTTTGAGGAAATGGGCGTGCCGGTTGATACCTACGCTGTAGGCTCTTCCTTCTTCGATGGCAATATTAACTTCACTGCCGATATTGTTAAGGTTAATGGCAAGGACTGTGCTAAGGCTGGACGTAAGTATAATCCGAATCCAAAGATGGAATTAGTTCAATAAGCGCCATAAGCACCGTTATACTTCTGACGCTTATTGGCTTTAAGTCAATTGTTACTTTTTAAGCACTGTGGCTTGTCCTCAGTGCTTTTTGCTCTTTTTTATGATTTAAGGAGGGAAATACTATGAGCTTAAACACCACTCCCGCAGCAGAACGTATCCACATAGGCATCTTTGGTAAACGTAATGCTGGCAAATCCAGCCTGATCAACGCTATTACCAGCCAAAATCTCGCCATCGTCAGCGAGCAAAAGGGTACTACTACCGACCCTGTATATAAGGCCATGGAGCTGCTGCCCCTGGGCCCTGTAATGGTTATCGATACACCGGGCATTGATGATGAAGGCGAGCTCGGTAAGCTGCGCATTGAAAAGGCCTATCAGGTGCTCAATAAATGCGATATTGTACTCTTAGTCGTGGATGCTCAGGTAGGGCTCACTCATGAGGACGAAGCCCTTTGGGCCAAGGTGCAGGAAAAAAATCTGCCGGCCATCTTAGTTTTAAATAAAATCGAGCTTTTAGAGGATATGCAAAAGGCCCTGCTGACCGTAAATGCTATGAAGCTCACCAAGCACTGCTTCCTCGTCAGCGCTGAAACAGGAGCCAATATTCGCGAGCTGAAGGAGGCTATCGCTGCCCTCAAGCCCAAGGAAACGGAACGCCAGCTGGTTGGCGACCTGCTGCAGCCCTTGGATGTGGTTATCCTCGTTACCCCTATCGATAGCGCTGCTCCGAAAGGACGCTTAATTTTACCCCAGCAGCAAGTACTGCGCGATGTATTAGATAATAATGCTATCGCCCTAGTAGTGCAGGAAACAGAGCTGGCCCAAGCACTCTTGAAGCTTGCTGCGCCACCTCGCCTAGTCATCACCGATAGCCAGGCCTTTGCCAAGGTCAGCCAAATCGTCCCGCCCAGCGTCCCCCTCACCTCCTTTTCCATCCTCATGGCGCGCTACAAAGGCAGTCTCTATAATGCGGTCAAGGCTGTGCGTGCTCTTGATAATATCAAGGATGGCGATAAAATTCTTATCAGTGAGGGCTGCACCCATCACCGTCAATGCCAGGATATTGGCACCGTAAAAATGCCCAACTGGATTCGCCAATATACCCAGGCCGAGCCAGAATTTTGTTTTACCAGCGGCACCGAATTCCCTGCAGACTTAACCCAATATAAGCTTGTAGTACACTGCGGTGCTTGTATGCTTAATGAAAAGGAAATGCTGCACCGCAACAAGGTAGCCTTGGCTCAGGCTGTGCCCATGACCAATTACGGCATTGCCATTGCCTATATGCACGGCATTTTAAAGCGCACCGTTGCTCCCCTGCCGGACATTGCCAAGCTATTAGAATAAAATTTAATAAGAAAAATATAACACTCCACCAAAGCGTGTAGTGTGTGGAGTGTTATAAACCGTTAGACTAAAAAGCAGATAGGCCAAAGCCTATCTGCTTAATTTATTTTATAATATTTTCTTTCTTATGATTTTACTTTAAGATTCTGCATGCACCATAATAACGTGCGCCCCAGTAGCCAGTAAAGGCAGAAGCCACCGCTACACCAGTGCTGGTGCCGGCATGAATAAAGTTGCCGTTACCAATATAAATACCACAGTGAGAAGCACCGGGCTCATAGGTGGTAAAGAACACCAAATCACCAGGACGCAGCTGGCTCATGGAAATCTTTTTACCATAATAGAACTGACTATCGGCAGTACGAGGCAGATAAACGCCTGCACGCTTAAAAGCATATTGGGTAAAGCCAGAGCAGTCAAAGCCATAGGGACTGGTGCCGCCAAATACATATGGAGTACCGATGACACTATAAGCCGCACGCAAAATATTTCTTACAGTATTTTGGGCACGGTTAGGAGGCAGCTCCTTGTTCATCAGCGCTCTATAGGTAGCGGAACCAACAACACCATCAACCTCCAAGCCTTGCGCAGCCTGGAAAGCTTTAATGGCCTTTTCTGTAGCCGGACCAAACTCACCATCAAGAGTACCTACAGTATAATTAAGTTCAACTAATCTTTTTTGTATTGCTAAAACTTCTTCGCCATCGTCACCACGTTGAAAGGAAGCAAACGCACCAACCGAGCCCACCATTGTGAAGAGCACAGTTAAGCAAAGTGTTATTACTTTCTTTTTAAACAACCGCATCCACATCCTTTCAATTTCAAGTACGCTTCTATTATAGCACAAAAATTAGCTTCTGTAAAATCTAATTAAGATAATTATTTCCCGCTCTAGCTAATCCTAAATTTTGTTGCTTTCTTTACATTTTATATGGCGTGCCACCAAATATAGTGGTCGATGCTTTATTTCTTCAAAGATACGACCTATATATTCGCCTAAAATGCCAATGCCAACCAGCTGAATACCGCCCAAAAAGAGCACGCTGACAGTCGTAGTTGCCCAGCCGGGAACTGCATCATCGATAATAAATTTTACATAAAAAACGTGTCCCAGTAGCAAAAGACTGCACATACCAAAGACCAAGCCAATATAAAAGGCCCAGCGCAACGGCAAATTAGAAAAAGCGGTGATGCCATCTAGAGCAAAATGCAACATTTTGTGTAAATTAAACTTTGATTGGCCTGCAAAACGCGGCGGTGCTACAAATTCCATCACAGCCACATTGAAGCCTAACGTCGTAATCAAGCCACGAATAAAGCGAGCGCGTTCGCGGTATTGCTTAAAAGCATCCACTGCAATCCTATCCATCAAACGAAAATCGCTACCGCCCGGAGTTATTTCCACCTTGGACATGGCATTGATCAGCTTGTAATAGACGCTAGAGGTAATATTTTTGAAAAAGCCTGCATCCTCAGTAGCCATACGCTTAGTTTGCACAATTTCATTTCCCGCTTCCCAAAGGCGCAGCATTTGCGGTATCAGCTCAGGCGGATGCTGTAAATCGCCATCCATGGTGATGATGGCATCTCCCTCAGCATTATCCATACCACAGGTAATGGCCATTTGGTGACCATAGTTACGGCTCAAAAGATAAGCCTCCACATGGGCATCCTGCTTCGCAAGCTCGTTTAAAATAACCCTACTCCTATCCTTGGAGCCATCATCTACAAAAACAATGCTATAATCATAGCCTTCTGCCTGCATAACAGCGGTGGTGCGTTTATAAAATTCAGCTAAATTGTCTTCCTCGTTAAAAACAGGAACGACTATGGATACTTTTTTCACAGCTTCACCAACATTCTTAAAAAAAGGCTGCCCTAAGGCAGCCGTGCTATCGTTTGAGTACTCAATAAGCCGAGTTCTGTTCCGCAAAGCGGTGACAACCATTTATCTAGACTTACAGTTACCTGCAAGCTCAAGCGACACAACCCGGGAGGCTCAGCGGGCCGCTTCATCCCTCCCCTATTTGGTCTTGCTCCGGATGGGGTTTACCTAGCCAGCCTGTTACCAAGCTGCTGGTGCGCTCTTACCGCACCGTTCCACCCTTACCTGCCGCAGCAGGCGGTACACATTTCTGTGGCACTATCCCTAAGATCACTCTCGCCGGACGTTATCCGGCATCCTGCCCTATGGAGCTCGGACTTTCCTCATCTGGCTCGAGGCCAGCCGCGGTCGTCTTTCGTACTCAATAAACAATTTTAACACAGAAAAATTTCTGCGTCAATAACATCGACCAGAAAAAATTATACTATTTCCCGCTGAAAAGAAGCTTAACTAGCTGTTCTTGAGCTATTTTTCTTGCTGCTGAGGATTATTTCCCATAAAAAGAGCCTGCTACCGAAGTAACAGGCTCTGGAAATATTAAGTTCTAATAGCTTAGCAGTTAATTATGCTTCCTTGCGTTCAGCGATAATCTTTTCAGCCATCTTAGCCGGAACATCCTCGTAATGGTCGAATTTCATCTCGAAGGTGCCCTGACCTTGGGTAATAGCGCGCAGGTCAACTGCATATTCAGTAATTTCTGCATAGGGAACCTGTGCAGTTACAACACTCATGCCCTCTTCTACAGATTGCATGCCCAGAATGCGGCCGCGTTTTTGGTTCAAATCACCAATAACGTCACCCATCATGCCGTCGGAGCAGGTTACATTCAGAGTGTAAATGGGCTCCAGCAGTACGGGCTTACATTGCTCCATAGCCTTCTTGAAGGCGATATTGGAAGCGGTCTTGAAGGCCATTTCAGAGGAGTCAACCGGATGATAGGAGCCATCCAGCAGGGTAATACGCATATCAACTACAGGATAGCCGGCCAAAATGCCCTTTTCCATGGATTCGCGCATGCCTTTTTCTACAGCAGGAATGTATTGACGAGGAACGGAGCCGCCGAAAATCTTATCAACGAACTCGAAGCCGCCTCCAGGAGGCAACGGTTCCATGTTAATAACAACATGACCATATTGACCATGGCCACCGGATTGTTTCTTATGCTTGCCTTCAACCTCAGCGCTGCCACGAATGGTTTCACGATATTCGATAATAGGAGCCTTCAGCTGAGCTTCCACACCAAATTTACGTTGCATACGCTCCATGATAATTTCGATGTGTTGGTCGCCCATGCCGCTAATCAAGGTTTCCTTGGTTACAGGGTTCTTAGTTACGATAATGGTCGGATCCTCATCCATCAAGCGAGTCAGAGCGGACATGATCTTATCCTCGTCACCCTTCTTCTTCGGATAAATAGCTCTGGTGTACATCGGCAGCGGGAACTCGATAACGGGGAATTCAACCTCAGAGTTCTTATCGCACAGAGTATCGCCAGTAGCAGTGTATTGCAGCTTAGCAACAACGCCGATATCGCCTGCAACAACAGCCTTCATGGGGATTTGCGTCTTGCCACGCATGGTGAATACGTTACCAATGCGTTCTTCTTGCTCACGACGAGAGTTGTAAACCATGCTGTCGGCTTTGATGGAGCCGGAGAATACACGGAAGAAGCTCAAACGACCTACGAACGGGTCAGAGGTGGTCTTAAATACTAATGCTGCCATCGGAGCGTTGGCATCGCGAATTTCTTCTTCGCCGGTAGCCTTGTCCATAACAACGAAGTCGTTCAGAATTGCCGGATAGGTGAAGTCAACGATAGCGTTCATCAAACGGCCAAGACCGATATCCTTATAAGCACTGCCGCACAGCATCGGATAAATAATAGCTTGACGAATGCCCTTAATCAGGCATTTCATGATTTCTTCATCGCTAATGGTTTCGCCTTCCAGATAACGCATCATGCAATCATCGTCAGCTTCCACAGCTGCTTCAATCATCTTTTCACGAGCTTCTTCAGCAGCAGCCTTATATTCATCAGGAATTTCGATTTCGTCGGAGCCGTTGCCATTAGCACGATATGCTTTCATCTTGTACAAATCGATAATGCCTTGGAAGTTATCCTCTTTACCCAAGGGCAGTTGCAGCGGCAGCACGTGCTTACCAAATTTGCCGCGCAGGTTATCAAGAATGCTGTCAAAATCAGCATTTTCACGATCCATTTTGTTTACGAAAATAATGCGGGGCAGACCAGCCTCTTCAGCCAGCTTCCAGCATTGCTCGGTGCCAACCTGTACACCGCTGGTTGCGCATACAACAATCAAAGCGCTGTCCACTGCTCTGAAAGCGCCCTTTACTTCGGCTACGAAATCGGCGAAGCCCGGAGTATCGATAAAGTTGATTTTGGTATCGCGCCATTCAACGGGAGCCAAGGTTGCGTTTACGGAAACCTTACGTTTAATTTCCTCCGGCTCATAGTCAGTGGTGGTAGCACCGTCTTCTACCTTACACATTCTGCTGATAGCACCGCTGCGATACAACAGAGCTTCGGTAACAGACGTGGTTCCTGCTCCACCATGACCCACAATGGCCACGTTTCTAATTTTATCGCCAGTATATTCTTTCATAATAAATCCCCCTTTTAGTACAGGCAATTTTTTTGTTGCTTACTTTTTCGCTAAATTAACAGATTATTCCTGCTTAACAAGCAAATTTTTGTTTTTATTTTTTTGCTGCTCCGGAAACTGTAACGTTATTAACACTTTTAACAGCTACAAATTTACCTACCTCGGTCTTAATATCCTCTGCCGCCAAAATACCACTTATAATGGCAGCTCCGTTGGCACCAGTTGCCAAAACCTCGGCATAATTACTAGCATTTACACCGCCAATGCCCACCATCGGAATAGTAGCCACGCTGCGAATTGCCTGCAGATTAGCTAAGCCCAGCTTCGCCACACCGGGCTTAG
>CAMFET010000015.1 GCA_945949475.1 uncultured Phascolarctobacterium sp. | reverse complement strand
AGAGCGTCGATAGCTTCTTGGATACGAGCACCGCCGGAATCGTTCAGGCCAACCAACGGAGCGCCCATTTTCAGAGCCAGGCGTTGAACCTTAACAATCTTAGCAGCATGCATTTCGCCAAGAGAGCCGCCTTCTACAGTGAAGTCTTGTGCGAATACATAAACCAGACGGCCATCTACAGTGCCGTAACCGGTGGTAACGCCTTCACCCGGAAGTTCTTTCTTTTCTTGACCGAAGTTGGTGCAACGATGACGAACGAAACGGTCCAATTCTACGAAGGAACCTTCGTCGAGCAGTGCAGCGATTCTTTCGCGAGCAGTCATTTTGCCAGCTTCATGTTGTTTAGCAACACGTTTTTCGCCGCCAGCAGCCAGAATTACTTCGGCTTTTTTGAGCATTTTCTCAATTCTTTCTTGAGTAGACAAATCTTACACCTCCATCATATTTGGGAGAACAAATTTATATACATATGCTGAAGGCATATCACTTGTATGCCTTCAGCACAATGTATCAAAAATAATTTAACCTAAATCTTTTAATTTACCAGCTAAGCTTGTAAATTAGTCAACATAGGTAGCCATGGGTTGGCAGATTTCCAACAGGCAGCCAGCAGATTTCGGATGAATGAAAGCAATCTTCATTTGGCCAGCACCATTGCGGGGAGCTTTGTCGATCATGCGAACGCCAGCAGCTTGCAGGTCAGCAATAGCAGCTTTGATGTCGTCAACGCGCAGAGCCATATGTTGGATGCCAGGGCCGTTCTTAGCAACATATTTGCCGATAGGGCCATCGCCGTTTTCGGTAATGTCAACGAGGAGTTCGATCAGGGTTTCGCCGCAGGGAACGAAAATGGTAGCAACGCCTTGTTCTTTAACTTCTTCGGTACCGGTAGCTTTTAAGCCCAGAGCCTCAGTGTAAATTTTAGCAGCTTCTTCCAGAGTACCAGCGCAAGCTACGCCGATGTGGTCAACGCAAATAGTTTTGAATGCCATAATAAATTCCTCCTAAAAAATGTAATTTTGGTGGTTTTATTTCAAAACTTTACCAACAATATCATCAACGACAGAGTAAGGTTCAATCTCACGGGATTGCATCTTAACAACAAGATCGTCAAATTCCTGAGTTTGAATAACTTCTTTGTCGATGTAGCGATTTACACGGTCATTGAGCATAGCCTCAACTTCGTTTTTAATACGTTTCTTGCGGATATCGTTCAATTTACCGGAATCAATTAAATATGCCTTGTGAGCCTCGATGGAGTCCACAACAGCCTCTATACCTTCACCCTTGCTAGCAATGGTCCTGTTAATCGGAGGACGCCAGCCAACATGTTCGGGATTTAATTCGAGCATCATCTCAATCTCAATGTTGAGCTTGTCTGTACCTTCACGATCAGCTTTGTTAATCGTGAACAGGTCACCGATTTCAAGTATACCTGCTTTAATAGCTTGGATATCGTCGCCCATGCCAGGAATTACTACTACCATAGTAGTATCTGCGGTCTTAACAATATCAACCTCAGATTGTCCTACGCCTACGGTTTCAACGATAATAACATCCATGCCGAAAGCATCCATTAATTTAACAGCGTCGCCTGCTTTCTGGGACAGGCCGCCAAGACTGCCGCGTGTTGCCATAGAGCGTACGAAGATACCTTCGTCTGCGGTCAGATCCATCATTCTGATACGGTCGCCTAAGATTGCGCCGCCAGAATACGGGCTAGTGGGGTCAATTGCTACGATACCTACGGTCTTGCCGCGTTTACGGTATTCTTTAGCCAATTTATCAGTCAGAGTACTTTTACCTGCACCCGGAGGGCCAGTGATACCAATTACATAAGCATTACCAGTATGAGGATAAATCTCTGTCATAATTTTGACAGCATCATCGTATTCATTTTCAACAGCAGTGATTGCTTTAGATAATGCAAGACGAGAATGATTTAATAATTTATCTACTATTTCCATAATTCACACCGCCTTGTTTTTGGATAGTGAATATTTTATAAGGCAAGCCGGGACAAACCCGGCTTGCTTTAAGGGATAAAATTATTTAACGTTAGCGTTGATGAAATCAACAATTTTGCTGGTCGGGGTGCCCGGAGTGAATACTTCAGCAATGCCAGCAGCTTTCAGGCCAGGGATGTCAGCGTCAGGAATAACGCCGCCGCCGATAACCAGAACGTCGTTCAGGCCTTTTTCTTTCAGCAGTTCAACTACTTTCGGGAAAAGGGTGTTGTGAGCGCCGGACAGCAGGGACAGTGCAACAACGTTTACGTCGTCTTGCAGAGCAGCTTCAGCGATTTGTTCCGGAGTCAGACGGATACCGGTGTAGATAACTTCAAAACCAGCGTCGCGCAGAGCACGAGCTACAACTTTAGCACCGCGGTCATGGCCATCCAGACCCGGTTTAGCAACTAAAACTTTAACGTTAGCCATTATAGTTTACCTCCGTATATTGGTTGTGTTTACAAATTAGAGAGTGGTATGAGGTTGGTATTCACCGAATACTTTTCTCATAACGCCGCAGATTTCGCCTTCGGTTGCGTATGCACGAACTGCATCCAGAATCAGAGGCATCAGGTTTACATTTTCATCTGCGCATCCAGCTTCCAGAGCTTTCAGAGCAGCTTCTACAGCAGCGTTGTCACGGCGAGCTTTCAGAGCAGCAATCTTTTCAGCTTGCAGCTTGCCTACAGAACCGTCTACGCGCAGCAGGTTTTTCGGAGCTTCTTCTTCTTGAGTGAATTTGTTAACGCCAACGATGATACGGTCGCCTTTTTCGATTTCCATCTGCCATTTGTAAGCAGAGTCTTGGATTTCTTTTTGGATGTAGCCTTTAGCGATAGCTTCAGGAGCGCCACCGATTTCGTCAATTTTCTTAATGTATTCCCAAGCTTCAGCTTCGATCTTGTCGGTCAGAGCTTCTACATAGTAGGAGCCGCCCAACGGATCAACGGTGTCAGCCAGGCCGGATTCGTAAGCAACGATTTGTTGGGTACGCAGAGCGATGGTTACAGACTCAGTGGTCGGCAGTGCCAAAGCTTCGTCTTTGGAGTTGGTGTGCAGGGATTGAGTACCACCCATTACAGCAGCAGCAGTTTGCAGAGCAACACGAACGATGTTGTTGTTCGGTTGTTGAGCGGTCAGCATGGAGCCAGCGGTTTGGGTATGAACGCGCAGCATCATGGATTTAGCTTTCTTAGCGCCAAAACGCTCTTTCATAACTTTGGACCATACACGACGAGAAGCACGGAATTTAGCAACTTCTTCAAGTACGTTGTTATGAGCATTCCAGAAGAAGGACAGACGGCCAGCGAAAGCGTCAACGTCCAGACCAGCTTTGATAGCAGCTTCTACATAAGCAATGCCGTCAGCGATGGTGAATGCGATTTCTTGAGAAGCGGTGGAACCAGCTTCACGAATGTGGTAACCAGAAATGGAGATGGTGTTCCACAGAGGTACGTTCTTGGAGCAATATTCGAAAATATTGGTGATCAAACGCATAGAGGGTTTCGGCGGGAAAATGTAGGTGCCGCGAGCTGCATACTCTTTCAGAATATCGTTCTGAATGGTGCCGCGCAGTTTGTCAGCGGAAACGCCTTGTTTTTCAGCAACTGCAATGTACATAGCCAGCAGTACGGATGCAGGAGCGTTGATGGTCATAGAAGTGGAAACTTTGTCCAAAGAGATTTGGTCAAACAGGATTTCCATATCTGCCAGGGAGTCGATAGCAACGCCTACTTTACCAACTTCACCTTCAGCCATCGGATCGGTGGAGTCATAACCGATTTGGGTCGGCAGGTCGAATGCGCAGGACAGGCCGGAACCACCGTTAGCCAGCAGGTAACGATAACGTTTGTTGGATTCTTCAGCGGTGGAGAAACCAGCATACATACGCATGGTCCAGAAACGGCCACGATACATGGTCGGTTGAACACCACGGGTGTAAGGATATTCACCAGGGAAGCCCAGTTTAGTCATGTAGTCAAAGTTTTCACCAAGATCTACCGGGGTGTACAGTCTGTTAGGAACCAGGTTTGCGCGTTCAGGGTTTTTTACCAGTTTAGCTTCAACTTCAGCATGATATTTCTCTAAACCGGCTTTAATTTCTTCAAATGCCATTCTCAAATCCTCCTTAAAATATTTGTGTTTCATATTTCGGATTGGACGGTTCCGAAATGATGGTGAGAGTGTTCCGTCTATGACGGCTATATATGGCAAAGTCTAGGGTGAGACTTCGTCAACTAAGTTTATTTGACAAAGCCTTGGGTAAAGCTTTGTCTATGTATACCTGCCGGCGGGAATCTCACCCACCGGCAAGCACATTACATAGTTTAACCTATTTTGCAAAACTTAACAAGGGGTTTCGCAAAGTTTTTTTAAAATTATTTACCTTCAACCATGCCTTCCATGGAACCGGTTTCAGCAAACAGTTTGTAGCAATCGAATGCTTCTGACAGGATGTGCGGGGTTTGGCTGTTGCCGCAAGCTTCGCAAGCGCGTTTGAAGTAATCATACAGCCAAGGTTGATATTTCGGGTTAGCGATCTGATCGATGATGATCGGAGCTTTCTCTTTCGGGCTCAGGCCACGCAGGTCAGCAACGCCACGTTCGGAAACGATAACGTCAACGTCCAGAGTAGCATGGTCGATATGGCTGCAGAACGGAACTACGGAAGAAATCTTGCCGCCTTTTGCCAGGGAGTTGGTGAAGAATACGGTCAGGTAGCCGTTACGAGCGAAGTCGCCGGAACCGCCAACGCCGTTCATCAGCTTGGTGCCGCAAACATGAGTGGAGTTTACGTTACCATAGATATCAACTTCAATAGCGGTGTTCATTGCGATTACGCCGATACGACGAGCAACTTCAGGACTGTTGGAGATTTCTTGCGGACGGAGCAGCAAGTATTTTTTGTAGTGTTCTACGTTCTCGTAGAATTTCTTTTGGCACTCAGGAGACGGAGTCAGAGCGGTACCGGAAGCAACGCGGAGTTTACCAGCGTCGATCAGGTCGAACATACCATCTTGAATAACCTCAGTGTAAACGGTCAGGTCTTCGAAATCGGAGTTAACCAGACCATTGATAACTGCGTTAGCTACGGAGCCTACGCCGGATTGCAACGGCAGCAGGTTCTTCGGCAGACGGCCAGCAGCAACTTCAGCTTTGAAGAAGTCAACCAGGTTTTTGCCCATCTTTTGAGCGTCTTCGTCGATAGCGCCCAGAGGACGAACTTTATCGGTGATGTCGCAAGGAACAACAGCAACGATCTTTTCAACTTCTACAGGAACATACGGGGTACCGATGATGTCTTCGGGTTTGCAAACCGGGATAGGTCCACGGTTCGGGGGATCCAGAGGAACATAGGAGTCATGCATACCTTCCAGAGCAACCGGTTGGGTTACGTTAACTTCTACGATAACCTTTTTAGCGGATTGAACATAGGAAGAGGTGTTGCCCATGGAGGTGGTCGGGATCAGACCAACTTTGCCTTCGCCCAGGTCGATGATTTTGCAAGCTTCAACGATTGCAACATCAACGTCACGACGGTTAGCCATGAAGCCATAACGGGTCATTTGAGCAACATGGCTCAGATGCAGGTCGGTGTATTTAACTTGGCCAGCATTGATAGCTTTACGCATATCATTGTTGGTTTGGTAAGGCATACGACGGTCAACGATGCCTGCTTGGGTCATAGCGGTATCCATTTCAGGACCTACGGATGCGCCAGTCCAAACGTTGATTTTGAAAGGAGTTTTTTTGCCTTTTTCAGCAAGAGCCAGAGGTACAGCTTTCGGATAGCCAGACGGGGTAAAACCACTGGTACCTACGTTGTCACCATCTTTTACGAATTCTGCAGCAGCTTCAGCACTCATAACTTTGTCAGCTACTACGTCAACAATGCGATCTTTAATGTCGATCATGTTTACCTTCCTCCTTATAATTAGGACATTGTGTTTATAAAAGGGTAAATCCCTTTTTGCTTATAACTCATCTGCTGTTCCCAAAAGAAACCACCAGATAAGGTATTGCCTCAGTCAAGTATTTCACAAAGACTTCATACTTAACTATGTTATGTTTTCGACATAGCAAGAAAAACTCCTGCTAGAGTCAGGAAATTTTTTATAATTTTCTTTTTCTATTCTGCTACAATTATAACACAATACAGCAGAAACTTCACATATTTTTTCTGTAAAATCTCCACATTCACACGCTGTACCAATAAAAGCGTGTGGACATTTCAAAGGCTCAACGCTTACTATAATACCAATAAAATTGTAACATAGCAAGCTTTTTCTTTACAAATTTTAGAAAAAAATCTGTGTCCCCCGTGTATTTCTAGCTTTTTTGTATTGTTTTGGCAGGACATTTTCAAGAAAAAATTTCTCATTTCTCTTCACGGCGAACTTTATGATAACCAGAATAGAAAAAAACTCATCTTTTTTTCATAAAGAATTCACCGTGTCACTTTTTGAAATATTTTCGTAAATCGGTTAGTATTTTCAAACCGACCAGTTAGTCAGCATTAATCTGCCAGTCTTGTTTATTTAATTCTTGCCCACGCCCAGCTCATACATCTTGCCGATAAGCTCAAAAGCAGGCTCCTTAGTAGCAGCAATAACAATATCATTGGCATTTGCCTTATGTAGTGTTTCCTCGGCTACAGGTCCATCGCCAGCCACAATTACGCAGGCAAGGCCAATCAAGGAAGCAACTGCTGCTACATTTTGGTGACCCTGCATGGTCACCCATACCATACCCGGTTGGGCCTGTCCCATGGCATTGCTCAAAAGGTCGCTGGCATAACCACCCTCAACCTCAGCATAGAGTGCGTCCTCAGATACATCCTTCGTCAACAATGTTAAGTTTAATTCATCCAAAAGCTCTTTAACCTTCATGGTCTTCATCCTCCGTATTATTTAGCATTTTAGGTTCATGGTATATGGGTATCTGCTTAGCCAGCTCCAGCATCCCCTGGGATAGCTTATGCACGCTGGCGCGCAGTTTAAAAATACAGTCAATTTCGTGGGCCTTACCCTGGACTATGTCTTCGGCCAAGCCCTGGCAGCTGGGCGCGCCACAGGCGCCGCAATCCAAGCCCGGCAGTGAGCACAGGACTTCTTCCATGCGCTCGAATTTTTTCATAGCCTCCATGATATCATCATCCAGCTGCATCATAGGTCTAGGCACCAGCTTCTTACGATAGGCAGCTGAGGCCGGAAAATCCTGCAGTACCATGGTTCTCGCCATGGTCTCCTGCCTATCTTTTGGCTCCTGCTCCCGCAGCTTTCTAATACGCTGACGCAGATTGCTTTCCGCCACGAATTTATTCTCAGCAGTTAGCAAGCCTCCTAAACAGCCACC
Source organism: uncultured Phascolarctobacterium sp. (assembly GCA_945949475.1). Lineage (GTDB taxonomy): Bacteria > Bacillota > Negativicutes > Acidaminococcales > Acidaminococcaceae > Phascolarctobacterium_A. The sequence continues at coordinate 4,515 of CAMFET010000015.1, read as the reverse complement.
CTGGCACGCATTACATTCCACATAATCCAGCTGGGGCATTTTATTCATAGAAATCTGCTCTAGGATTTCGTAAACATTGTCGATGCCGTGAATAGCAAGGCCATTGCTTATCCCTGCCGAAGCTAGTTCACCGCCATAGGTTCCCCAGGCCAAGCCATAGGAAGAACCGGTGCGCACATTCAATTCATGACTACCGCCCATGTTTTTTAAAAGCAGACCATAAATTTCACTCAGGCTGAAGCTGCCTGTAAGCTCGGTATGCTGCACATCAACGGATTGGCGAATATTGGTTTCTTTAGAGGGGCAGGGAGAGATAAACCATACCCCGATAAGCTCTGTTGAGAGCTGCTTGCGCGCTGCTGCTTCACGCTTAACATAAATAGCTGCAGCCTCCACCGGGGCCAGCACGGGCACCACCTGCTTAATGAGCTCCGGAAACTTTACTTGAATCAAGCGCATCACCGCAGGGCAGGTGCTAGAAATCAAGGGCTTGCGCCCTCCGGTATAGTTCTTTAGATAAGTCTCTATTTCTTTAGCCACGTATTCAGAAGCTAAGGATACATCAAAAATTTCATCAAAGCCCAAATTATGCAGGCCCTTCCAAATATCCTCCAAGGGCACATTGGCAGGGAACTGCGAATAGAGGCTGGGGGCAGGCAGCACAATATTATAAACATATTTTGACAAGCCCTCTAGGGTATCGGTCTTCACCGAAAAGGCATGGTAGGGACACCCGCTAGCACAGGCACCACAGTCAACGCAGCGGTCCGCCAGTATTTCGGCCTTGCCATTGCGTACCCTAATTGCTTCCGTAGGACAGAGCTTGACGCAGGATACGCAGCCCTGACATTTCTCGCGATTTAGTTGTACTGAATGGTAGTACTTTGTAGGAGCCAATGCGTATCACCTCACTTTGCTCAGTAATTACTTTAGTAATAGCTTTGCTTAAGCATTAGCTTCATAAAGCTTATTATAAATCTTCACTTTGGTGCTTAAATTTCATGACAATGGTAGTGCCAACGCCAACCTGAGATTGAATATCGAATTCATCGGAGCATTTTTGCATATTAGGCAAGCCCATGCCAGCACCAAAGCCCATCTGGCGCACATAGTCGGGAGCGGTGGACCAGCCCTCCTGCAGCGCCTTATTGATATCGGGGATACCAGGTCCTTTATCGGTCACAGTAATCACGGTAGTATCAGGAAATACCTCCGCTGCCACATTGCCGCCGCCAGCATGAATTATTACATTCATCTCTGCCTCGTAGGTACCAATGGCAATACGACGCACGCAATCTGCAGGAATGCCCAGCCGCTGCAGCATCTTTTTAATTTTAGAGGATGCTTCACCAGCTCGCTCAAAATCGCCACCAGCACAATCAAAGGCCAATTTTACAGATTTATTTTCACTCATTGCATTTACCCCTTTTTACTACAACCACGAATGCCAGCAGCATATAAAATGCCGCAAGCCTCAAACAGAGTATGCTCAGTTAATAAAACAGGCAGCATATTCTCCACTGCCGCGGCTACAATATCCTCACAGGGAACCTTGCCGCGAACGAAAACCACGCCGCTGAGCTCGGTCATGTCGGCAGTACGCACCACCTGCATATTAGTCAGGCCAGTACACAAAAGGGTATTGCGTTTGGTAAAGGCCAAAACATCGCTCATCATATCACTGCCGCAGCAGGTTTCAATTTGGCGGTCCAGATACTCCTCTCCCCCCAAGACCCTGGCATCCAGCAGCTTTTGTACTTCACTTAGCTTCATACACATCGCTCCTGAGAATCTAATATATACTTTTACGCTATTATTGTACTCTGTTTACCAAAAAATGTAAACAAGAAAAAAGCCGGAGCTGCTTTTTTAACAAAAAAGCTCCGACTTTGTAAATAATCATATACTATGCCTGCTTTAGCTACATGCCTAGATGTAGTACTCTATCTGCTCCAAGGCAGCATGCTTACGTGTCTTCTCATTGTAGATAATTACTGCCTCTCGCAAATCCTTTGGTCCTAAAGCATACAGCTGCTCTGCTTCCGAATTAAAGCAGCTATCCGGAATCGTGCGGTTATAATGCCAGGGGTCAAGCTCCAGTCCTATTTCCGGATGGTCCGCAAACAGCTCGGTGCTCATATAGGGATCAAAAGCCCAGACCACACCATCACCCTTGCCGGTGAGCAAAATGAAATGCCATTCATCTAAAAAAAGGCGCACCACTACTACACCATTGCATTGCAGGGCTTGATTAATTTTGCTGCCCGGGCCAATAAAAACATCTTTACCCGTCAAATATTCACTAGAAATGGGTAAGCGACCTGTTTTGCCATAGCCATCCATCCAATTGCTCAAATACATCATTGCTAGTCTGCTAGTGCCGGAGCGACCCTCCTCACCCTGCAGATTATAACAATCAAGACAATAAAGCATTATATTACGGATTAACTCCGGAGGAATATCCTCACGCTCAAACAAAACGCTCAACGCATTTACCAGCGAGGTGGGGCCACAATCATAATTTGAAACCTGATAATGCAAGGGGATTTTCATATTGATAACCTGCCTTATAATCAATTCATAGTATTATACTATGATATAAATATAAAGCAGATTCGCGCATCTGTCAAGATGTTGAGCAGCCTACAGATTCTCTACGATATCATTTCTAAGGGCAGTCAGGTAAGCAGGCAGCCAGCTACACAAAGCACCTAAAAGCAAGACGCCTACTACTAAAACTCCCTCCTCCGCAGCTAGCTGCTGCGGCAGATAAAGTCCTGCCCTGCTTTGGAGCAAGCTACTCAAGCAGTAATAAAGCCCATGTCCCAGAATCAGTCCACCTGCTAAACCCAGGCCGACCAAGCACATCCCCAGGCGAAAATATAGGCTGACCACCTGGCTGGTCGTGCCTCTCATAGCGCGTATAATAGCCTGCTGATGGGCACTGCACAAGGAAAACCAATATAATGAACCGGCAATGATTAACAGGGCCATGGCTAACACAGCATAGTTCAGCATTTGCAGCACCTTCTCTACATTACCCAAAATAGAAAAAATTTGGGCATCAAAGCCTGTAAAAAAGGCCAAGCCTAAGGGTAAAACCAAGTAATAGGAAAACAAAATGCCGCTAGCAAAAAGTCCTAAGGAAAGAACCGTGATAACCAAAAGCCATAGCCGCTGCTTGATATTCATGGCAGGCATCACAAAGGCCCAAGGACCAATCCAGCCTCAAGGAATACCAAATTGCCGGCACCGGTGCTCACCATATCTTTAGTATTGCCGAAGTAATCTATCGTGGCTTCCCCGTTGAAGAAATTGTTGCCCAAGCCTGCGCTCACCAAACTCCTGGTAGCGCCAAGGAAGAGCAAATTGCAGTACAGGATTACGGCCTAAAAGCTGCCGACCTGCAAGGAGAGCAATTCAACAAGATGCGCAACTACCTGGGCGCACAGGTTTCCATGATGTACGCCAACAGCCTTTCCTCCCAGCCTAACGACATCGAGCAACTGCGTCAGCTGGTAAATGCTTTAATTGTAAAATAATATTTAAACATAGAAAACCCTTCAGCTCCGAGAAAAAGCTGAAGGTTTTCTTTATTTTTGTTTACTTAAGCACCATATTTTTTATAGGCCGTGTGGTTGGTGCAGCCCACGATGTGATTAATGGCAAAGCCATGCTTTAAGGCAGCAGTTACAAAGGCCTTAGCCTGCTTCACTGCCTCCTCCATTGTTAAACCATTAGCCAAGCCCGCGGTAATGGCAGCGGAGAAGGTACAGCCTGCGCCATGATTATACGAAGGATAAATTTTGGGCACCGCCATTTCCACAAAGTCCTTGCCATTATAGAAAATATCGATGGCAGCGTTATCACTCAGGCGCTCACCGCCCTTGATAACAACATTTTTCGCTCCGGCAGCAATGATGCGCTCGGCCGCCTCCTTGATTTGCTCCACCGTCTTCACCTCGGGCAAATCAGCCAAATACGCTGCCTCCACCGTGTTCGGAGTAATGATATCGCAACGCGGCACCAACAGCTCTTTAATCGCCTGTGCTGCCGCAGGAGCCAAAATCAAATCACAACCCTTGCAAACCATTACAGGATCAATAACAACATTCTTTAAAGCATATTTATCGATAGTTTGAGCCACCAGCTCCACCAATTCTGGGCTGCCAATCATGCCAGTTTTCATAGCGTTAATGCCCACACCCTCAATAGCTGTCACCAGCTGCTTTTCAATCAAATCCAAGGGCAGCGGATACACACTGTGCTCCCAGGTTTTGGGATGCATGGTTACAATGCAGGTCAGAGCCGGCATGCCGTATACGCCTAGCTCCTCCATAGTCTTTAAATCCGCTTCCATACCAGCTCCACCACTAGTATCACTACCAGCAATGGTCAAGGCTTTATTTAATAAGGTCATAATAATTCCTCCAATTTCCTAGAATATTTTTATTATAAGCCTTTTGCTGGTAGCTTGATAATATCAATTTATGTAATTTTGATAAGTCCAGAGTA
>CAMFET010000014.1 GCA_945949475.1 uncultured Phascolarctobacterium sp. | reverse complement strand
TCAGCGGGGTACCAAAGGATGCATGTTTGAAATCATTTTTATGCATTTGGTAAACAGCATCCTTGTAAGCGTATTCCATGCCGGGAATGATATCCAGGGAGGTCATGGCTACACAGGAATAGCCTTCTTTTTTCAGTTGTGCAAGTGCTTCTTCCGGAGTAGGATAGGTGATGCCTTCATTGGCTTTAATGCGGTCGATAATGATGTGGGAGGTAAAGGCAGTTACTACTTTTACGCCAGGGTGAGCTGCTTTGATAGCCTCTACGGTAGCATCGATAGTTTTGGCACGAGTGTCCTTAAAGGTGGTGCCAAAGCTCATCACAACGATGGCAGATTTGTCGGGCAGGTTAGCTAAGGCCGCGTTAGTATTGGACTTTACGCCGATTTCAGTAGCCATTAAAAGAGCCGGGGTAGCAGTTTTTACTTCATCGCTCAGCTGATAAGCTGCGTGGGAGGTGGCAGCAAAGCCTAACAGGGCTGCACAGGTCATGGTAGCAAGGGCAAATTTTTTTAAGGATTTCATAAATACACACTCCTTTTATGTATTAGATAAGGGATTAGGATTATCTCTAGATATGCATAACATAGTCTAGATTGCTCTCTTTCTTAAGATTATATCACGAATAAATAAGATGTCAATAATAATAAGAACTAATTTTATTAAGGGTTTTAAGTCGAAAAGAAAAATCCCGAACAGGGCGGCTTTGTCCTGTTCGGGATGGTATTATAAGGCTTATTTTTTAATCAAGGCTTTAATAAAATCATTAGTGGAGCGGCCTAGCATTCCTGCAGTATCGCTTTCGTATTCACGTTCTCTTCTGTCCATAACATTGGCGATAACAGCTGCAGTTTCAAGGTCATAAACATTATAGATTACATCCATTATAGCATTGTTGTGGTAGGCGTCAGGAACCCATACTTGGGTGGTAATGGGGATTTCTACATAATGCTCCTTACCCCAGGCGTCCTTGCGTTTTTCTTTAAAGTACTCGGTCTTTTGTTGATAATGTCCGGCAACCTTGTAACGGCGATAGCCTAAGTAGTTGATAGTAATTCGTGCTTCCACCGTTTTCGGAGCCTTTTTATTGCGGTTCAAAAGGCTTTCCTGCTCACCCGTTGGTGCGATGGGACCGCTAGGGCGTTCATCGGTGAGAATTAAATTTGCTTTGCCGGCAGCACTATAGAGAGCAGAAAGTACTTTTTCTTCTGCTAATTCTTCTGCATGAAAGCTGCCAGCAGTTTCCGGATGAGCGTTGGTGATAACCGTAACCTTCACATTGCGCAGATTACTGAAATCATAGGAGGGATGGCGATAGAGCTTGGGTCCTGCGTAGGCATTGATGCAGAACAGGCAAAGCATGAGAACGAGTAAAAAGATTCTTTTCATAAAGCACCTTCCTTATAGTAATTATTAAGCAGTATATGTTGATGGTGATTAGCGCTTCTTGGTCAGCTGCATTTTGATGCCCGCAAAGGTTTCAGGGCTAATAATGTGCTCAATACGACAAGCGTCCTTTTCAGCGATTTTTACCTCCACACCAAGTACCTCGTTGATAAAGCGAGTGAGGGTTACATGGCGGTCATAAACCTCTGCCGCCTTTTTCTGACCTTCCTTGGTGAGGATGATGGAGCCGTCCGGCTGCATAATGATATAGTTATCGCGCTTTAAAATGCTCATGGCACGGCTGACACTGGCCTTGGTGAACTGCATAGCATCTGCAATATCAATGGAGCGAACACTGCCATTTTTTTTAGTTAGCACAAGGATTGTTTCTAGGTAATTTTCTCCAGATTCTAAAAGAGCCATTGGTTTATCCTCCAAGCGGGGTGAGAGTTTTTGACTTTATTGTAAGCCAATCATTATCTAATATTTTAGCATATTTAAGCGTTCCAGTCACTAGTTAATAGTGTATAATAAGATAAATAAGCAGGAGGTTCGTTATGCTGGATTTTGTAATAGAAAAAGAAAGTGTTTGGGAGCTATTAAAGAGTACTACGAAGCCCATTGTGCTCTATGGTATGGGCAATGGCGCGGATAAGCTGCTCGATTGGTGTACAGCAAATAAGGTGACTGTGCAGGGCGTATTTGCCAGCGATGAATTTGTGCGTGGGCAGCATTTTAGAGGCTTCACTGTGGAGCGCTATGATGCTCTTAAAGCACGCTTGGGTGAAGAGCTGCTAGTGGTTATCGCCTTTGCTAGCGAAAGGCCGGAGGTGCTGGCTCGCTTTGCGCAGCTCGACGCGGAGCAGCAGGTGGTGGCTCCCCATCTGCCCTTGTTTGCTGAAGAAGAGACTGTAAGCGAAGGGTGGCTCGCCAAGCATGAGAGCGAGCTCAAGGAAGTATATGAGCGCTTAGCTGATGAGCAGTCGCGTAAGGTATTTGCAGCTACGCTGAACTACAAGCTAAGCGGAAAAATTAAGTATTTATTTGACTGCACCACGGAGCGTGAGGCTGATTTGCATGCGTTGATTGCTCCGAGTCAACAAGAATGCTATCTTGATTTAGGTGCCTATAATGGGGATACTATTCAGGAGCTCGGTCGCTTGACTAATTTCCAATGGCAGCAGGTGGTGGCGGTGGAGCCTGATCGGCGCAATTGTCGCAAGCTGCGTGCTTTGGCAGAGGAGCTTGCGCAACAGGGGTTAGCCGTAGAGGTGCACGAAAGTGGTATCTGGAACTCGGTAGGTGAGCTTAGCTTTAGCGATAGCGGTGGACGTCAGTCCACCTTTGTGGGCGCAAGCAAGCGAGTGGTGCCGGTGACGACTATTGATGCAGTAGCATCGGGACGCCCCATTTCCTACATCAAAATGGATGTGGAGGGGGCGGAGGTACAGGCGCTGGCCGGTGGCGTCAGGACTATTACCCAATATAAGCCAAAGCTTTTTGTAGCGGCATATCACTATGATGTGGATTTATTTCGCCTGCCGCAGCTTATTTGGCAGCTAGTGCCCGATTATAAAGTTTATTTGCGTAAGCATCCCTATGTGCCTGCTTGGGAGCTCAACTTTATCGCTGTGAGCAACTAGTAGCAGGTTGGATATGTGTATTTGAAGTGGATAGTTTTTCAAGTTCGCTTTGAATACACATTTTTTTGTTTTCATAGGGACAGAAAATGTCCATATAGGACAAAAATAGTCACATGTAATGTCGTGGTGGAATGTCTACCCAATAAGCGTAAATGTGACACAAAAAGTTAAAAATATGTTAAAGTTTTGTAAAGTGTAAGCAGGAAGAAATCGGACTGTAGCGAATTTTTCTAATAAGGGTGTAGAATGTCGTTTACACTAGTAAATTAAATATCAACGAAGATAAGGAAAAAGGAGTGTTTGTGAATGAAAAAATCTAAATGGATGCTTGGCGCAGCAGCAATTTTGGCATTGAGCGTAGCACTGGCTGGCTGCGGTGGCGGCGACAAAAAGGCTGAGAAAAAAGCTACTGGCACTAAAGGCGAATTGATGGTTTATACCTCTATTTATCCTGATATCATCGACAATATGTGCAAACCCAATGTTGCTAAAGCATTCCCCGAAATGAAGGTTAACTGGTTCCAAGGCGGTACCGAAAAAGTTGTTACCAAGATTACCGGCGAAATCAAAGCTAAGAAGATTGGCGCTGACGTATTGATGGTAGCAGATCCTTCCTACTATCTGAAATTAGAAGATCAAAAACTCTTGCTTCCTTACAAATCCAAGGAAGAAAAGAATTTGATTAACGATAAAGCAGCTGATGGCGCTTGGTATGCAGTTCGTGTTTGCAACATGATTATTGCTTACAACGCTGATAAACTGAAGGCTGAAGACGCTCCGAAAAACTGGACCGATTTGGCTGACCCGAAATGGAAGGGCAAAATCGCTATGCCTAACCCGATGCTGAGCGGCACCGCTTATGTAGCAGTTGGCGCATTGGCTGACAAATATGGTTGGGAATACTTCGATAAACTGAAGGCTAACGGCCTGCGCGTTGAAGAAGGCAACTCCGCTATTCAAAACAAGCTGTTGACCGGCGAATATGCAGCTGTAATGATTCTGGAAGAAAACATCCTGAAGCTGGCTAACACCAAGAAAGAGCCTCTGAAGGTTATTTATCCGAAAGACGGCGTAGTTCAAGTTCCTTCCCCGATCGCAATCTTCAACACCACCAAGAATCCTGAAGGCGCTAAAGCTTTGGTTGACTGGTGGCTGAGCAAGGAAGGCCAACAAGCAGTTGTTAAGGGCTGGATGCACTCCGTTCGTGGCGACGTTAAAGAGCCTATTGGTTCCGTTCCAACCAAAGGTCTGACCGACGGCAAGATCAAAGTTGACTGGAGAAAACTGGCTGACAACAACGCTAAGATTAAAGAAGAGTTCCGTAAGAGAGTTATGGACAAATAATCTACCTGTAGTGTAACAATGTAATTCATAGGCAAAACAGGGACGCTTAGGCGCTCCCTGTTTTCCTGCTTTATTCTTAAGTCCCCAAAACCCCTGTAATTTGAGATTTTTTAGGGAAGGAGAAACATTACTTTCCATGCTATCATCACGTATCAACAGCAAAACAATTGTTATTTCACTATCCGTGCTGCTGCTGCTCTATTTTGTAATCTTCCCCATGGGAATTTTGCTTTTTGACAGCATTGTCAAGGATGGTGCCATTAATCTAGAAAACTACCGTAATGTATACAGCGCCGACGTTAACTGGAAGGCTTTGACCAATACCGTAGAGCTGTCCCTTATGGTTATGATTGCCAGCGTTATCATCACTTTCCCGCTGGCTTGGCTGGTTGGCCGTACCGATATGCCCGGCAAAAAGGGCTTCCGTACATTGCTTGTTTCCAGCTATATGATTCCGCCCTATGTTGGCGCTATTGCTTGGGTACAGCTTTTGAACCCCAGCGTAGGCTATTTGAACAATATTTTTAAATGGATGTTTGGCCTTGAGACAGCCCCTTTTGATATTTATACCTTCTGGGGCTTGGCGTGGGTACTGACGTTGTTCTATTCTCCCTTTGCCTTCATAACTATTTCCCGCGCAATGGAGAAAATGGACCCCACCTTGGAGGAAGCTGCCCGCGTATCCGGCGCTTCTCCGCTGCGTACCGTGCTGGACGTAACCCTGCCCTTGATGGCTCCCTCTATTTTAGCCGGTGGCCTTTTGGTTTTTATCGCTGCAGGCTCCTGCTTCGGTATCCCCTCCATCGTTGGTATGCCCGGTAATATCGAGGTTATGACCACGCGTATCGTAACCTATATCTACATGGGTGACGATGCCGGTATTCGTGATTCCACAGCCTTGGCTGCCTCCCTGATGTTCATTGCTAACATCCTTTTGATGGGCATGACCTGGATGATGGGCCGCAAGGATTATACCACTATTTCCGGTAAATCTACCCGCCCGAATATTGTAGAGCTGGGCAAATGGCGTTGGCCTGCCTTCTGTGCAGTGGGCCTTTATGGTGCAATCGCCGTAATTATCCCCTTGGGCTCCATCGTGCTGACATCCTTCCTGAAGTCCATGTCCAAGCCCATTACCTGGTCCAATATCGGTATTGACCCCTGGATTCCCGTTATTACCAGTGCCCAATACATGGAAAGCGTTTGGAACTCCGTAATTTACGGTGTTATCGCTGCTACCATCGGCACTCTGCTGAGCCTCTTTGTAGCTTATCTGGCAGTTAAAACCCAGCTCAAGGGCCGCAGCATTCCCGACCTTTTGGTAGTAATTGGCGGCTCTACTCCGTCCATCGTTATTGCCTTGGCCTTGATTATTACCTTCAGCGGCAACTATGGCCTGAACCTGTACTCCACCGTGTGGATTATCATCGTCAGCTATCTAGTTAAGTACATGACCATGTCCGTGCGTACTATTGCGGCTGCGCTTAGTCAGGTACACATTTCCTTGGAAGAGGCTGCGCTGAACTCCGGTGCTAACTGGCTGCGTTGCTGCAAGGATATTATTATCCCGTTGATTGCTCCTTCCGTAATCGCCGGCTGGTTCTTGATTTTCATGCCGTCCTTCTACGAATTGACCATGTCTTTGCTGCTGTATGGCAGTGACACCAAGACCATTGGCGTATTGCTGTACGAGCTGCAAACCTATGCTGATACCCAGAATGCCTCCGTGCTTTCTGTAATTATTCTGGCTATCGTCCTCATTGGTAACTTGATTCTGAACAAGCTTTCCAAGGGTAATGTTGGTATTTAACAAGGAGTGAACAATAAATGTCTGAGGTAAGAATTGAGCATGTATTTAAACGTTTCGGCAGCGTAACTGCTGTAAACGATTTTAATCTAGTTGTTAAGGATGGAGAATTTGTTTCCATTCTGGGTCCCTCCGGCTGCGGCAAGACTACTACCCTGCGTATGATTGCAGGCTTCGAGCGTGCCACCGAGGGTGAAATTTATATTGGTGAGCAATGCGTAAGCTCCTCCATCAAGGGCTCCTTTGCTCCTCCGGAAAAACGCGATATTGGCATGGTGTTCCAATCCTATGCTGTATGGCCCCATATGACTGTGGCTGAAAACGTGGGCTATCCCCTGAAAATAAAAAAGGTGGATAAGGCTGAGCGTGAACGTCGTGTGCAAGAAATGCTGGAGCTGGTACACTTGGGTGAATATGGCAAGCGTTATCCCAACCAACTGTCCGGTGGTCAACAACAGCGTGTAGCCTTGGCTCGCGCTTTGGTGGCTGCGCCCGGCCTGTTGCTTTTGGACGAGCCCTTGTCCAATTTGGATGCTAAGCTGCGTGAATCCATGCGCTTTGAGATTTTGGAAATCCAAAAGAAAACCGGCATCACCGTTGTTTATGTAACCCATGATCAGGGCGAAGCCATGGCTATGAGTGACCGTGTGGTTGTAATGAGCATGGGCGTTGTGCAGCAAATCGGCGCTCCCCACGAAATCTACACCCAGCCTGCCAATAAGATGGTTGCAGACTTCATCGGTCTGGTTAACTTTATGGAGGGCGAAGCTAAGGGTGACCGCGTCTTCCTCAAAGGCAGCAAGGTATCCTTCCCCAACACCAGCAAAATTTCTGGCGAAGCGACCATCGCCGTTCGTCCTGAAAATATCACTATGTCCCTTGATGGTGGCCAAATCGAAGGCCAGCTGACTCACCGCTTCTACTTAGGCGATGCAGTTGACTATCGCGTAAAAGTGGGCGACCACGATGTACGCGTTATCGTTAAGGGTGCAGATTTGAACTCCATCCCCGATGGCGCCAAGGTATATCTGGACTTTGACCGCGTCATGGTTTTTGAAAAATAAACTACAAAATTGTAAAATTTTAGGCTGGCAGTCCTGCCAGCCTATTTTTTTCTGCCTTTTGCTTGTAAATGTATGATATAATGATACAGAAAGGCGGATTAAGAATAATGCGAAAAATATCTTTTGCTAAAATACTGGCCCTGCTGCTGGCGTTGCTAGTGCTGGCTGGCTGCGGCAGCGAGAAGCCCAAGGAGAAGCCGCAGCTGCATATTTGCAGTAGTATGAATAAGGCTTTTACGGAGCTTATTGCTGACAGCTTTGGCAAACAAACAGGGACCAAGGTAATTATAAACTATTTGCCGGGAGGTACGCAGCAGCAACGCTTTGAATACCTAAGGCAGCATAAATTTGATATTTGGCTAGGTGGTACCAGCGAGGAATTCTTCATGGCGGATGAGCAGCACATTCTGCAGGCTTATCAGGCCAAGGAATCGTATAAGGTGCCGGCAGAGCTGCGCAATCGCACTGGTGAATGGACTAGTCTGTATTTGAGCTATATTGCCCTTTTGAGCAATAAGCATAATTTGCAGGCTTATGGCCTCTATGCTCCGGAAAGCTGGGATGAGCTCTTAGCGCCACAGCTGAAGGATGAAATTGCGATGGCCAATTTTAGCATGGGCGGCGCTAGCTTTGGCATGCTCACCTCGATTTGGCAGCTTCGCGGGCGTGAGGCGGCTTTGGAATATGCAGCTAAGCTGAATGCCCAAAACCCTAACTATACTGCTGGTTTTGGCGAGGCCGTGGATAAGGTGTATATTGGCAAAAAAACTGTGGCTGTGGTGCCGCTGGATTATGCTTTGCTCTTAGAAACGCGGCATCGTCACTTGTTTGCAACGGTGCCCAAGGATGCCAACCGCAATATTTTGACGGGTGCAGCTATTATTAAGGGAGCACCCCATGAGGCGTTGGCTAAAAGCTTTTTGGATTATCTGATGAGCGACGAGGGCGCGGAGCTTTTGCCTAAGAATGGTTATCACTATATGTGGCACGTAAAAAATTATCCCTACAACGATGGTCGTAGGGAGTTAATAGGTAATGTGCAGGTTCCGGTCGATGATTTGAGCTGGACCAGCACCTATAAAAATGAAATTATCAAGAAATGGGTTAATGCACACTAGTGCTTAACCCATTTTGTGCTTTACGTGGTCCAAGGCTTGGTCGAAAAGCGACAGTACATGGGAGTCGTCCAAGGAATAAATTACTTCCTTGCCATCCTTGGTGAATTTTACTAAATTAGTGGAGCGCAATATGCGCAGCTGATGGCTGATAGCAGAATGTGTCATCTCCAAGGCCTCTGCAATGCAGGTGACACACATTTCCTGATGTGCCAAAAGCGCTAAAATGCGAATACGCGTAGGGTCGCTCAGCACCTTAAAGGTATCGGCCATAGGCTGAATGTATTTTTCGTCCTCCTGTCCGGGGAGGGGTAAATTATGTTGATGAATATGCATGATTTCACCTGCTTTTATTTTTTGCTGTGCATGGAAAGGCCCTTGTTAAAAAAGAACAAGAGACAAACGTAATAGGTAAAGCCGCCGGTCGTGGTACGGGTTAAAAACCAAGAGGGAAAGAGAAAGAAGCTGACAAACAAGAAAAGAATTTGCGGTAATACACTAAAAAGCCCTGCCAGTCCCCCTTCGTGCAGCGCTTCGCGAATTTTACGTGCAGCTAGCACACTGTAGCGAGAGGCAAAAATACCAAAAAACATACCACTGATGCCGTAAAGCAGATAGGTCACTATTTGGTGGAAGGTCATATTATTTACCTGCCTTCGTTTTTAGCTGTACCAACAAGCCACTCTTGAGCAGTAAGCCTGCGATAATGCTGCCACCGATAGTGCTAACCAAGAAGGGCGGAACAAAGAACCAGGCTACGGCCTTACTGCCTAAAAGCGTGCTGGCGATAAGCCAAGCAACGAAGCCGCCTAAAATACCCGTACCGAAAACCTCGCCTGCCATGGCTGCCGGAATGCTTTGCCAACGCTTGAAGGCAAGACCTGCCAAAAGTGCACCAATCATGCTGCCAGGGAAGGCTAACAGGGAGCCTGTGCCAAACATATTGCGCAGGCAGGAAATGATAAAGGCAATGGCAACAGCATAATCAGGACCTAAAAGCACTGCACCTAACACGTTAATGGCGTGCTGCACGGGAAAGCATTTAGAAACGCCGGCCGGAATATAAATAAGGTGAGCACTGAGAGTGCCAATGGCTATCAAAAGTGCTGCAGATGTTAATTTGCGTACTTGCATGAGAATCCCCTCTATTCATTATGAGTTAAAAAAAGTAAAGTTCACTGATATTATACCATTTTTCTCGGGAAGTGGGAAATAAAAAAAGGATAACGGCTAATTTTTGTAGAATAAGAAAGCAATAGCTTTATTTAGTTTAACAATAATTGGAGTGATAGACATGAACCTGCTTGAGGGTATTAAGGTTGTAGATTTTTCTAAATGGCTGCCGGGGCAATATTGCGGCATGCTCTTGGGTGATTACGGTGCTGACGTTATCAAAATTGAGGATTTGGCGGGCGATGCAACTCGCAAATTCTGGCCGGAAAAGGCACCGGGTATGAGCTATTGGCATTTGATGCTAAACCGCAATAAGCGGGGCGTGGCCTTGAATATAAAAAAAGAGGGCGGGCGCGAGGCGTTGGCCAAGCTATTGGCAGAGGCCGATGTGTTCTTGGAGGGCTTCCGTCCCGGCTATCTAGCTCGCTACGGCTTGGATTATGAGACAATCCATAAGATCAATCCGCGTTTAGTGTACTGCTCCATTACGGGCTTTGGCCAGAATTGTCATAAGCCGGCGCATGATTTGAATGTTATTGGCTTGGCTGGCCTAAACAGCCTTGATGATGTGGGGGGAGCCTGCGTCAGTGAGGTGCAGGTTTCGGCCATCGGCAGTGGCTTGAACGCTTTGAGTGGCATTGCGATGGCGCTTTTGGCTCGCGAGCGCACAGGCGAGGGCCAGTGGCTGGATGTGAATCTTTATGCTACAGCCATGTCCATGCAGGTGACGGGCATCAGCTCTCTGTGGGGCTGTGAGGAGACGGGGGATACTCCCTTCGGTCGCACTGCCCATTATTACAATATCTATCGCTGCAAGGATGGTCGTTTTTTGACCGTTGGCACTATCGAGCCCAAGTTTTGGCAGCGCTTTTGCGATTTAATTGCTTGTCCTGAATTAGAAAAGCGGCAGTTTGATTTTGCTCACGAGGCAGAGCTGAAGCAGCTAGTGGCCGATAAAATAGCACAGAAAACACAAAAGGAATGGCTGGAGCTCATCGGTGGAGCGGAGTTTTGCGTTACCCCTGTTTGTACTCTGGATGAGGCTCTGCAGAGCCAGCTGACCGCGCAGGAGCATATTCTGCAGGAGCAGGAATGTGATTTAGGAAAGCTGCGCTATGTGGGTGGACCTGTAAAATTTTCCGACGCTCAAAGTGTAATTTCACGTCGTGCTCCCCGCTTAGGGGAGCATACGGAGGAGGTGCTGCGGTCTTTAGGCTATAGCAAGGAGGCTCTCAGCACTTTGCGCAATGAGGGTGCAATTTAGGAGGTTGACAATGAAGAGAATAGTAAAGCTTTTGCTTGCTTTTGTAGTGGCCTGCAGCTGCTTTGTGGGCTGGCAGCCTGCGGAAGCAGGCATGATTAGCCTAGAGCAGGAAATAAAGATGGGCCGTGAAACGGCGCAGGCCTTAGAGGCTAAATATGGTTTATCCCAGGACTATTATCTAAATGAGCGTGTTGATAAAATTGGGCAGCGTTTGGCTGCTGTGTGCGGTCGCGACGATATCAAATATTCTTTTAAGGTGCTCAACTCTAATGAGGTCAATGCCCTCGCCTGTCCCGGTGGATTTATCTATGTCTTTAAAGGACTCATGGATTACATGCCCTCAGATACAGAGCTGGCCGGTGTTTTAGGCCACGAGGTTGGGCACGTAGCGAAAAAGCATACTGTGCATTCCATCGAAAAGCAGCTGTGGACTTCGCTGATTCTGTTGGCTGCTACGCGCGGTCAAGGCTTGGGCTTAGTGCAGGCTGCTCAACAAGCATTATTCGCTGGCTATAGCCGTACGGACGAGCGTGGAGCGGATAAGGAAGGCGTGAATAACACTATTAAGGCTGGCTTTAATCCCTATGCTATGCTGATTACGGTAAAAAAGCTGGATGATTTGGCTAAGCAGGGCGGTGGTGCTAATTATGGCCTCTTCAGTAGCCATCCCGAGCCGGAGGAACGCGTGAAGCGCGTTGTTAAGCAGCTTAAGGCTTATAATATCCATCCGGATGTAACCGTTACCGACGAAAATCATGCTTATGTTACCGAGGGCAGCTGGCGCTTTGATATTAACCAAAGCATTGGCAATACTAAGGCTGAATACCGCGCTTATATGCTGGCCGGTGGCTTATGGAATGTGCGCCAACGGGGCAAGGTGAACCCCAATTATTTTGTAGTCTATGATAATGGCAGCTATGCTCATATCTATTATGACGATATTCAGGTGCTGACTTTATATACTCAGGATGCGGGAGCATGGGGCAGTGCCGGTGCTTACGCCAGCGCCTGTGTGGATATGCTGCGCAATTGGGCTGTGATTGCCAACGAAAATGATGCTAAGGCGGCAGCTAAGGAGAAAAAGAA
>CAMFET010000013.1 GCA_945949475.1 uncultured Phascolarctobacterium sp. | reverse complement strand
GTGTGGACAATAATGGCGAAACAGGTAAAAATATAGCTGCAATTGCTAAGAATATGGCTGATACAACTCAGCGCATGGAAAATATCGTGCAGGTGTTGGAAACGGTTGCTAAGGACCCGGTTACGCAGCAGTCCTTAAAAGAAACCTTGGTCAATGTTAAAGAAACCAGCGCTAAGGCTAATAGGATTATGGGCGCGTTAACCGAGGCGAAGATTTCGGCCGACGCAGGCTATAGTGCTAAGGGCAGCGATTGGCGAGGAAATTTAGGTGTGACCATTAGCCCGAGCGATAAGAATTTTTTGTACATGGGTGGCTATGACATTGGTGAAGCCAATAAATTTGACTTTATCATGGGTCGCAAAATGGGCAATGCTGCTGTGAGCATGGGTGCTATGCAGGGCGAGCTTGGCGTGGGCCTAAGCTATGATTTGGGTAGGGATTTTAAGCTGTATTCCCAGCTTTATGATTTCGATGACGCCAAGGTGCGCTTGGGCGGCGAGCTGCGGCTGACGGATACCTTCTCGCTTTATGGTGAGACCATGGACCTTAGAGGCACGAAGCGCGATACGTACATGGGCGTGCGTACCTATTTCTAAGATTGCCGATAAAGCACCATATACTTCGTCAGGGCTCCTAGGAGTATTTCCGATACGCCGTCGTCGCCCTTCCTCGTCTCTGGTACTTTCTCGCCAATCTTTGTGAAGTGATGTTACAGAAATTTCATTTGACTTTTTTGGTCAAAGTAAATATAATTCTGTTATACTGACTGATTAGTCAGAGTTGAAATGGAGGTTTCCTGATGACTAGACATAAATTTAGTAAACGCTTTTTGGTGCTGGGTGCAGCACTGACCATGCTGATGAGCCAATCCGCCTTTGCCGGCGAGGTTGTGGAGCTGAATCTTGAGGACGCTATGCAGCGTGCCTTTAATACCAACCCTGCTATCACCATTGCAGGCTACGAAAGAGATAGCGCGAGAGCTAGCTATAATGCAGCACGCAACAGTAGATGGATTACTATCGAGGGTAGTCATGTAACAAGACGAAGTGGAAGTAACGATAATATAACAACTAAAGACAGTTGGATTTATGATGGTACTAATCATAAACAGGTTGCATGGGCAAATACTTCAAAGCAAATTGGCAACACTCACTCCAACACCTTGACTGCTTCCATGCCTATTTATACCGGTGGCAAGCTGAATGGTGCTATTAAGCAAGCTAAGGCAGGCTATCTGATTTCCGAGCAGGGCTTGCAAAAGGCGTATAATGATATGCGTTCTACCGTTACTAACGGCTACTTCGACATGCTGCAGGCAGATAATATGCAAAAGCTGGGCCGTGAATCCGTAGACCGTTTGGCCGACCATCTGAAGAATGTAGAGGCTCAATATGAGGTTGGCGTTGTCGCTAAGGTTGACGTGCTGCGTAGCCAGGTGGAATTGGCCAATGCTAAGCAAAGCTTGATTAAGGCAGAAAATGCTTACCAGATTGCGGAAGCTAATTTGAATAAAATCGTGGGCCTGCCCATGGATACCCAGCTGAAGCTGGATAATATTCTGGTTTACACTCCCTATGATAACGATATGCAGTATTGCCTTGATTATGCTGCTAAGCATCGCCCCGAATTGGAGCAGGCTAAGCAACAGGTTGAGGCTGCTAAGGGTGCTCTGCGTGTGGCTATTTCCGGTCATATGCCCCAGGTAGCTGCAACTGCTAGTCAAAATTGGAATGATAGCAATTGGCCCGGTGATGAAAATGGCAACTGGTATGTTGGTGTAAGCGTTGGCTTAAATATTTTCGACAGTGGTGTGACTACTTCCAAGATTCACGGCGCCGAAGCTGATTTGGCTAAAGCCCATGAAAGCTATCGTGACACTGTGGATTTAGTTAACCTTGACGTACGCTCCAACTATTTAAATCTGCGCGAGGCTGAAAAACGCATTGACACCACTAAGCTGGCTGTGTCCCAAGCAGAGGAAGATTATCGTATCGCTCAGCTGCGCTATATGAACGGCGTAGGCACCAACACCGATGTGCTGGACGCTCAGGTAGCATTGACCGATGCGAAGACCAACTATCTGCAGGCTATGTACGATTACAATACCTGCAAGACCAATCTGGAGACCGCTATCGGCGTGCCCATGCAGTTCCCCACTAAGGTAGTAGTGGAGCCGAAGGTTGCCGAAGCAGAAAAAGCTGTCAACAGCAAGGAAACCAAATAAGATAGCATATGCTTTCTTAAAAAACCATGACCAAAACGCTCGTGGCTACGGCCGCGGGCGTTATTTTTTTGTGTGCAAACAGGAAGATTAGGGCTTATGTCGAAGTAATAAAAGTCGAAGTGTTTTATTTTACTTAAAACAGGCTTGGTGGTCATACTTTTGTCACGAAAGTCTGCTACAATTATTAATGGTGACGTTTATGAAAAAATATTTTTCTTTTATAGCTTTTTTAATAGTGCTGTTGAGCGCAGGCTACATCTTCTTAGTGCATACCGTTATGCCCAAATATATTCGGCAATCCCTGCCGCAGGCCGAGCGCATTGCCTCGAGCTTTATTAATGGCAGCGTAAGCTTGGGCGATTTAACCTGGAATGGTGGCTTGAATGTTGAAGTAGGCAAGCTGGAGGTTAAGGATAGCAAGGGCGCAAAGGTTGTGGAGATTCCTCGCCTTATTGTCCATTTACGTCCGTGGCTGGCCTTGGACAAGGGAAGCAGAGCGGTAAGCCGGGTGGAGCTGGTGCGTCCCCAGGTTTATTTAAGCATGGATGAGCAGGAGCAGTGGAATTTAGCTAAGCTGCTCAAGCCCTCGGATTCGGATGAAACACCGTTTTATGGCTTATTAGAAATTTCCAGTGGTATTTTACATCTGCAAATGCCCCAGGGGCAGTGGGATATCCCCGTATCCGGCACGGTTAATGGCGGCGCCAACCCCAAATTTGCTTTGGGGCTGCGCGTGGGGAGCGGTGTAGATACAGTGTCTGTGGGCGGCCTAGTAACGACTAAGGGTGAGGGGCGCATCGAGCTGAAGAGTGACAAGCTTGATTTGGCTCCCTATGCTGTTTTGGCCAAGCATTATGCGCACATCGAAGAGCTGCAGGGCGGCTTAAGCAAGCTGGCACTAATTTATGTAAACGAAAAGGGCAAGCAGCGCTATTCTGGTCAGGTTAATTTGGCAGGGCTGGCAGGCTCCTTCGTGCAAGGCGATGCTAAGCACACGCTGAAGCTGGATGGACAGGTGCTCGCTCATGACAATTATCTTAATATTAGCTCCTTGCAGGCTGTGGTGGATGGGCAAAAATTTACACTTGAGGCTGAAGCTGATTTGCGCGACACTGCTGCTCCCAGTGGCAAAGGCGTGCTTACTGCTGAAGCTCTGACCTATGCTGGCTACAAGCTAGAAAAGCTGCGCCTGCCCTTTACTGCCGATAAAAAGGAGGTTGTGCTGGCAGATTTAACTGCTGCCTATGGCGGTGGCGCTCTGCAGGGTAATGCTACCTATAGCATGG
The DNA here is from genome assembly GCA_945949475.1 of uncultured Phascolarctobacterium sp. Classification (GTDB taxonomy): domain Bacteria; phylum Bacillota; class Negativicutes; order Acidaminococcales; family Acidaminococcaceae; genus Phascolarctobacterium_A. The sequence goes on along the minus strand of CAMFET010000013.1, from coordinate 8,523 downwards.
AGGAAAAGGTTTTAACTGCGGATGTAGCAGTGCAAAATGTAACTCACTCCACGCCGCATAGACCTAAGGATGATGTACATATTAATGCCAAGCTGGCCGTATTAGCCAAGGTGCTGGAGGATAAGCTGCAGCTGCATGCTGCTACCGAAGCCATGGAGCTTGAGTGGCGTGGACTAAAAATCAACCGCATGAGCCTAGATGGTGTTATGAATGAGCAGGGGCTTGTAATAGACCATTTTAGTGCCTTTGCTGGGCAGAAGGGTGTGCTTTTAGCAAGTGGTAATATTAATCCTGAGGGCGAGCTGAAGCTTAAAGGTCGCATGGCGGACTTTCCGATTAACCCCGTGCTGGCAGCTGCTGGCAAGGAGGGCAGCGGCTTGTGCTCCACGGGCTTTGCCATTGGCGGTAAGCTTACTGCGCCGGAGTTCGCGGGCGTAATCCAACTACGGCAGGCCGAGTTCATGGAGCAAAAAATCAAGGAGGCCCATGGCTTTGTTAGCCTGAAGGATAATCTTTTAACTATTAAAAACTTCCGTGCCAATATGGAGCAGGGGCATCATATTGTGAGCGGTAGTGTGGATTTGCAGGGCGAGGAGCCCTATGTGGATCTTTCCTTGGAAACCTATGGAGTGCGTATAGAGCCCATCATGAGGCTGATTTTAGGCAAAGAGGAGGTGCCCGCTACCGGTAATCTGGATAATATTATGCAGGTGCAGGGCACGCTAAGCCAGCCTTCAATTTATGGCGAAGTGCATGCCTCGGATGGCAGTGCGATGGAGCAGCTTTATAATAGTGTTGATGGTCGTTATCGTTACGACAAGGGCTCCTTGGCCTTGGAGAGCTTCTTAATCAAAGCGTTTTATGCCGATATCAGGCTCGACGGCACGATGACGAAGGAGGGGCTGCTGAACTTTGATATGGTGGCTAAGGACGTTGATTTAGCACATTTGCCTATCAAAGATGAAACCATCGATTTGGGCGGAAAAGTCAACGCTAAGGGTCATGTGGGCGGTAGGCTCACAGCTCCTACCTTCCGCGGTGATGTAGATAGTGAGAAAGTATTGATTAATGGTGAGGCTTTAACGGAGCTCTCGGGTACCGTGGATGGCAAGGGCTTGCCCTATAATATGTTTAGGGTATCCTTTAAGCAGCCCTATCGTGATGATCCTAGTAACTATGGCCTTTATACAGCGGATGTCAACTTAAATCTGCAGGAAAGGTTTATGCAGGGAAAGGTACAAATGCTGTGGGGCGATATTGGTGGACTATTGCGCATGGCGCGGCTGGATTACGATATCAATGGCCAAATGCAGGGCCTGTTAGATTTTTGTCCCCAAGGCAAGGGCAGTGGCTTGAATATTTCCGTGCAAGCGGATGATGTAAAAATCCACGATTTGAATTATGCTCATATGCTCTTAAAGGGCAGCGTGAAAAAAACCTTGTTGACCTTGGATGAAGTGAAGCTTCAGGAGCAGGAGAATGTTACGGACCATGGCCTTATTACAGTGGATGGGCAAATTGAGCTCAAGGGGCAGGGCTTTAATTTAAGCATGCAGGCCCTGAAGGCAAATCCGGCCATTGTGACCGCAGTGATGAAAAACCCTCCGGAGATTAAGGGTGAGATGGATCTTAATGTGCAGCTAGCTGGTACAGTGGACAAGCCTACGGGCAAGGGTTATTTGGAGATTACCAATGGCTCTGTAGCTGGAGTAGGCATGGATAAGCTGGATGCGGAGCTGTCGCTTAAGGATGACACCATTAAGCTGGATTATTTAGTGGCTACGAAGGATGTATATGCCGTTAAGGCCGCTGGTGATATTCCCTTGGATGTGTTCCGCTCCAAGGAGCAAAGACGGAATCCTCGTGCCCAAATGAATATCCTGATGGATTTAAACGAGGCTCGTTTAGGCATTTTGCCTGCTCTCAGTAAAATGGTGGAATGGGGTGTTGGCGATACTAAGGGTCAGGTGCGTTTAGCTGGCACCATTGAAGAGCCGCTGCTGTATGGTTCGTTGAAAATAGAAGATGGTGCGGTTAAAATTAAGGACCTGGATACAGCGCTGGAGGCCATTAATTTGGATGTGGATTTCCAAGGCAATACTGTGCTTTTGCGTAACCTTTCTACGAAACTGGGCAAGGGTATGCTGGCTGCAGAGGGCAGCTATGCTCTGCAAACCACGGCCAAGGATGCCTATAAGCTGCATGTTAAAGCCGATAATGTGGAGCTGGCTTCGCAAATCTTTACTGGTCGCATTAATAGCGAGATCGAGATTGTGCCGCAAAGGTATCGTGACCGCAGAAAGAGTAATGGTAACGTGCCCCCGCCAGTTGAGTATCGCCCCCTGATTAAGGGCCAGCTGAAGCTGGAGGATGTGCTGGTAAATATGCCCACTGTTCCCGAGCTAGGCGAGGGAGAGAGCAATTTTGGCCTTGATGTACAAGTGGAGCTAGGCAAAAAAATTCACTTATACAATAGCTATCTCTATGATATTTGGCTCAATGGTGGCATTCACGTGAAGGGCAGCACGCTCTTCCCGATTATTGATGGCAGCATTAAGGCCGATAATGGCAGCATTTCCTATCTGCGTACCGATTTTAAGCTGCTCAAGGCAGGCTTAGTGTGGGTTGAGCCCGGTACCTTCCTGCCCAATGTAAATTTGGAAAGCACGGCTCGCTTTAGCCGCTATCGCATTTACATGAAGATTAATGGTCCAGTCGAAAAAATGGACCTGCAGCTAGCCAGTGACCCGCCGCTAGAGCGCAACACGATTGTGCGGATGCTGACACTGCAGCGTGATACGGCTGGCAGTAACGAGGTTACCAGTGAGGACATGAATAATCTAATGACGGTGGGCTTGCAGATGACGGTTTTGGGCGATGTAGAAACTTGGATTAAGCAGACGCTTGGCCTGGACCAATTCCGCATTTACACAGGCAAGGTGCGCTCCGGCATTGGCTTTGAAAGCACTAAGGACCGCAGTCAGGACTTGACTAATGATGAACGTAATCAGTATAATGTTTTAGTAAGCAAATATTTGAACAATAATTTCATGTTTGGCTATACGACTAGCTTTGATGCCCTTGACAGGAGCATTTTTGGGCAGTACGATATAAGTAGGCACATGAATATTACTTATTCCAGAAGCTATGATATGGATGATAAAACCGAGAACTGGTATGGCCTGGAATACAAGATAACATTTTAAAGTACAGTTTTAAGTGTAGTTTAAAGAGCAATTTTTAGAAGGGAGGTGCAAGCATGCTGCAAAGCTATTTGGAAGAGCTGCGCAAAACTCCGCTCCTAGAGCCGGAGGAGGAGCATAGGCTGTGGGAGCAGGCCGCTAAGGGCGATTTAGATGCTCATCAAAAGCTTATGACGAGCTATCAGCCCTTGGTTTTTAAAATCGCCGTCAGCTTTAAGCTGGGCGAGGCCGAAACCATGGAGCTTATTCAAGAAGGCATGGTGGGACTTTTAGAAGCAGCCGAAAGCTATGATTATACGCGTCAGGTAGCCTTCAGCCTGTTTGCTTCCTTTCGTATTAAGGGCAGTATGGTGGATTATTTGCGCCATAGTGACCGCAAAGGCTTGCTTTATCTTGATAGCGAAATAAGTCAGGGCTTTACCCTGAGCGATGCACTGCCCTCAGAGCTGGCTACGCCAATCGAGCTGACAGAGCGTAAGCTGCTACAGGAGAAGGTGGCACAGGCCATGGATCGCCTGCCAGCCAAGGAGCAGCAGGTGCTGCAGGGAATGTATTTGGAGGATAGACCGGCTCAGGCAGTGGCCGATGCTATCGATGTAAGCTTGGGGCATGTGTATCGTTTGCAAAAGCAGGGTGTGCGACGCATTCGTGGCATGCTGTCCAGGTTTATGCACGACTTCAATAAGGATTAAAATTTTTGTCTTTAGTATTATCGGCTAGCAAATGGCCGTAAATAGAAGAAATAATAATAAAAATAGCGCTAATGTGGAATAATGGACCGAGAAAATCTGCAAAGAATAATGACTCTAATTACGATATTAGGTTAGTTTGTATTTGAGCAGAAGGAGGTATTTCCATGGCGCAGCCAGGCAACTCTTTGTTTCGCCGCATCCGTAATGTGAAAAGCAGCTTGGATAATGCGGAGCAGAGTTTTTTGGACAATAAGGATATACGTGGAGAGCTGGATTTGATGCTGGCCGAAGCGGAGCTCAAGAATTTGCGCAAGAAAAAGGATGTACCCTGGAGCTGGAATCGACAGCTTTTGGCTGGCTGCATTGCTGTACTGCTGGTTTTAGCAGGAGTGGGCGGCTGGTATTTTGCTAGAGACCATTATAAGCAACGCTCTAGTACTACTATTGTGCCTGCTGCAGCTAGTGCGGCTGCTGTGGACGAGGCTCCGCCCCAACCTGTAACTAAACCACAGGAAGCAAGGTCGGTGGTTAGAACCGAGCAAGCGAAAGACTCTGTGACTGAAGCTGCACCAAAGCAAAATCAGTCCCAGGTTTCTATATCTAAGTCTGATTTGCGCAAGCTAGTGCAATCAGCTCGCGTGGAATTGAGTAATTCTAAATAAAGCGAAGGAGGACTTCATTGATGAAAAGAACCTTATGGCAGCCTCTAACAGTGGGTTTGACAGCTATGCTGTTGGCTTTGCCTGTTTATGCTGAAAACACACAGGCCCCTGATGCGGCTGCTGCTCCGGTGGCACAGTCTGCTCCGGCGCAAAAGGAAGAAAATAGACTGGCTCCCTATTTGGGTAAAAAGATTACCAAGCAAATTATCGAGGGCAATGTGGCCATCCCTAAGGAGGAAATCGCTGCTGCTTTAAAAACGAAGCAGGGCATGGAATTTACTGAAGAGGGCCTGAGCCAGGATTTGAGTGCCATTTATGATATGGGCTGGTTCTATGACATGCATCCTGAATTTAAGCTGGTGCCTGAGGGCGTACAGGTTATTTACCATGTGCTGGAAAATCCTGTATATAAGGATGTTAAGGTTAATGGCAATACTGTTATTGATGGCAAAAAGGTTGAGTCCTGCTTTGATTTAGAAAAGGATAAAATTGCTAATTTAAAGCAAATCAATAAATGCGTGCAAAAGCTGGAAGAGGAATATCGCTCCAACGGCTATATTCTGGCGCGTGTGACGGATGTGCATATGGAGCAGGACGGCACCCTGCAGGTTACTGTTAACGAGGGCTTAGTAGAAGGCTTTAAGGTTAAGGGTAACAAAAAATGTAAGGATTATGTTATTACCCGGGAAATGAAGCTAAAGCCTGGCAAGCCGTTCAATGCGAAGGATGCTCGTCGCAGCATGCAGCGCGTGTATAATTTGGGCTATTTTGAAGATGTAAACGTAAAGCTGAATCCCGGTCGTGAGCCTAACTCTGTCGAGGTAGAAATCGACGTTGTAGAAATGAACACCGGCACCTTTGGTATTGGCGCTGGCTACAGCAATGCTGATGGCTTCGTAGGCATGATTTCCATTGGCGATAAAAACTTCCGCGGTACTGGTGACAAGATTAATATTCGTTGGGAGTTTGGTGGCGAGGATAATAAGAACTACGACTTTAGCTACACTCGTCCTTGGCTGGATGACAAGGAAACTGCAGCTACCATCAATCTTTATGATATTACCAACGAATATGCTGACTACGATATTAATGGCGATGAAATCGCACGCTATGATAAAAAGCGTCGCGGTCAGGAGCTGACCTTTAGCCGCAAGACTAATAATGAGTTTATTAGTAACTATATCACCCTGAAAAATCGTGATGATATTTACGAAGGCGAAGCCGATGGCTACGAGGGTGATAAGGAGCAGTATTATGAAAAGCAATTTGGTCCTGATGGCGGGGCTCCAAGCTCTAAGTACAAAGACTGGATGCCGAAAACTGCTGAAGAACGTCGTAAAGAAAACTTTGGTGTAACTCGTTCTATTACGCTGGGTCGTATTTTTGACTCCCGCGACAATGTGTATGATCCTCACGAGGGCAAGCGCATGGCCTACAGCTTAGAATGGGCTGGCGGCCTAGGCGGCGATTTCGACTTCACTAAATTCACTGCCGATTGGCGCTACTACTACCGTGCTGGCGGCGAAAGTGTTTGGGCACTGAATCTTGGTGCCGGCTATGCTGATGGCGATATGCCCCTGTCCCAACGCTTCTCCATGGGCGGCAGTGACACCCTGCGCGGCTACGAGGACGACCAGTTCCGCGGCAATAGCATGCTGAAGGCAACCTTGGAATATCGCTTCCCCATTGTCAAGAAGGTACAGGGCGTGCTGTTTACCGATAACGGCTATGCTTGGGATAAACGTCACGAGGATGATTTTGACTTTGGCCTGATTAAGAATAGCTATGGTGTGGGCCTGAGAATCAACTCCCCGCTTGGTCCTGTAAAACTGGATTATGGCTATGGTGAGGATGGTGGCAAGTTCCACTTTAGCTTTGGTGGTCAGTTCTAATCAGTAAAAATTAGGAGCAGATGCTGCTATGAAGCTGAATAAGTTATTTATTGTTGCTGCAATGACATGCTTGCCATTGCAGCAAGCTTTTTCTGCCCCCATTGAGGGTGTTGCTGTGCAGATTGTTGATACTGGCGGTGGCACAAGTAAAGTATTGCTCGATAAAATGAGCAGTAGTATGCAGGTGGTGGCGAACCAATTATTTATCGATAAGGATGCTGGTGCTGTTACTGCTGCAGCTGCGGATTACAAGCGTTTGCTAGCGGAAATCGGCGATCGTGTCTTCACTGGCTACGAAATAGTGGATGTACAGCTGGAGGCTGCACCACAAATGCAGATTACTTTGTTGGCACGGCCCTGGAGTGCAACCATTAGCCAACCCGTGATTGATTTGCAGTTTTCTGGCGTGGAGCCGGAAACAGCAGCTATCTTGGCTAAGCGCATGCCTGCGTTGCGTCAGCAGCTAGAGACTGCTATCAGTGGTGCTAGCGTGGACGCTGGTGACTGGGCTGGCGGTGTGCTGCGTCGCATGGTGCGCCAAGAGGTGGAGCAGGCCTTGCCCGAGTTTAGAGCAGCAGTGGATGTGCTGCAGGAGCGGGAGCGGACGCTGGTGCAGGTTGTGATTTATCCTGTGGGGCAGCTGGTGACCAATATTAAGTACGAGCTGCGCAGTGAAGCCATACCCAATATTCTTCTGATGGAGCTTAAGTATAAATATGCGGAGGAATGCGACAAGCTGCGAGGCTTGCCGGTGGAATACATCAAGCATCACCGCCGGGAAATAGAGCAAATACTGACGCAGAAGCTTTTGGCAGAGCCAGCTGTGCGCGAATTCGATTTGCAGCCGGAAGTGAAGCTTGAGCCTGCCACTAATATGGCAGTGAGCATTATGATAAACTCGGATAAATACAAGGTATGGTTTGAGGGCTATGGCGATGTGGGCCGCGATAAGAATAATTTATCGGGCAAGGCGCATATTGGCAAATTTGTTTCGCCCCAGGATGAGATTTTTGGTGAGGCCGAGGTTATTTTGGATCATGTGGACTGGCAGTTTGGTGCTGGCTATTCGCGCTATTGGGGCAAGAGCATGTGGAGCTATACTCGTCGCATGCCCATGGGTGATAATGATTATCGCCTAGAATATTTCCTAAGCCCTAAATGGCGACTGCGTGCGGAGCATTTTTCGGGCGAAGACCGCAATGAATTTGGTGTACGCTATCGTATTCACGAGTTTTTGAGTGCTGAATATGTGTATGGAGGCAAGGAATTCTATATGCGTATTATAGGAAATCTTTAAGAATTCTTGAAAGAATGGCTGTATGCTGTTATAATAAACTATATATGTGTGTCTATAACATAAACAAGAAAAGGTAGGGATTTTGATTATGATGCAGCAATTGCGTAATCCTAAAAATGTCAAACTGGTTTCTCTTTTTGTAGCGGCTATTTTTGTGTTGGGCTGCTTTGCACTTTCCTTGACCCAAAGTGGTTTTGGCAAAAGTGCTGCTGCTGCGCCCAGCGAATCCGCTATCGGCGTAGTAAACTACCAAATGCTGGTAGCACAATGCCCCGATATTCGTGATGTGGATGCAGCTATGAAGAAGGAAATCGAAAGTGCCCAAAAGGAGTTTGAAGAGAAATCTAAAACTATGAACGATGTTGAAAAGCGTCGTTACTACACCCAAACCCAGGAGCGTTTGCAGAACAAGCAAAAGGAGCTCATGGATCCGGTGCTGAAGAAAATTGAAGCAGCTATCAAAAAGGTGGCCGATAAAAAAGGTCTTTCTGTGGTTGTAGAAAAGAGCACTGTAGTATTTGGTGGCAGCGATATCACTGATGAAGTGGCAAAAGCTTTGCAAACTGCTAAATAATTTTCTTTGATGTAAGGTGCATAGAAGCTTGTAGCCAAAAAGGCTTGCTTAAGACTTGCTTAGTAGAGGGAGGCATTCATGGACAGAGGCAGCATAAAAAAATTAGGTCTGCTTGTAGCCGGCATTTTGCTCCTTTCTGCATGTGGCAAGGCACCGGCAGTAGGACCGGGAACCGAAAAAATTGCTGTGCTTGATTGGCAGCG
>CAMFET010000012.1 GCA_945949475.1 uncultured Phascolarctobacterium sp. | reverse complement strand
CGAAGCGCACATCATGAATATCGCCCTCCACCAGCTGCACCTCCTCGGGCACAGCTTCCTCATGTCCGGTGGAAAAATTATCATAAACAATGGGAGTGTAGCCACATTTTTGCAGCTCCTCCACTACATGGGAGCCGATATAACCAGCGCCGCCTGTAACAAGAATATTCATCTTTATCCCTCGTTCTTTTTATTTTTAGAAAACAAGGGGACTCTCAAGCCCCCTTGTAAAATGTTTACGCCTCTTCACCGCCAATAATCGCCAAAAGCTCCTCGGTCTTAGCTGCCATAAGCTCCTTGTCGCCCCTGGTCTCCACATTCAAGCGCATTACGGGCTCGGTATTGGACACGCGCACATTAAAGCGCCACTTGTCATAAGCCACGCTTAAGCCATCCAAATGGTCCTGCTCGCCATCAGCATAGCGCTTGCCCAGCTCGGCCAAAACTGCCGCCGAATCAGCCACCTTACGGTTGATTTCACCACTGCAGGGATACATTGCCACACGCTCGCCCACCAGCTCGGACAAGGTTTTGCCACTGCGGCAAATGAGCTCGGTTACGAGCAGCCACGGAATCATGCCGCTGTCACAGCAGGAAAAGTCGCGGAAATAATGGTGTGCGCTCATCTCGCCACCATAGAGCACATCATTATTACGCATGCACTCCTTCATAAAAGCATGACCGCTCTTGCAACGCACGGGCACACCGCCATCACGCTGCAAAATATCCTCGGTATTCCAGGTCAGGCGCGGGTCGAACATGATCTTGGCACCGGGCTCCTTTAACAGGAACACTTCGGCCAAAAGGCCCACGATATAATAGCCCTCGATAAACTCTGCCTTTTCGTCAAAGAGGAAGCAACGGTCAAAATCACCATCCCAGGCAATGCCTAAATCGGCACCGCTCTCGCGCACCACCTTAGCAGTGGCCTCACGGTTGGGCATTAGCAGAGGATTGGGCACACCATTGGGGAAGGTGCCATCGGGCGTATCGTTAAGCGTAATAAACTCAAACGGCAAATGCTTGGCCAGCTCCTTTAAAATGGGGCCTGCACCACCATTGCCGGGGTTAGCTACAATTTTCATCGGCTTTAAAGCCTTTAAATCGACATAGCTCAAAAGATGCTTGATATAGGCGGGCACAATATCAACCTTTTCCACTGCGCCCAGCTTTTTGCCCGGAACCAGCTGATGAGGCATATCGCCGGAAGCGGCCACCATTTCGCCAATTTCCTTCAATCCTGTATCAGCACTAATGGGACGCGCATCGCGACGCACCAGCTTCATGCCATTGTATTCCTTAGGATTATGGCTAGCCGTAACCATAATACCGCCATCTGCCTTTAAATGAGCAGTAGCAAAATAAATCATCTCGGTGCCGCATTGGCCAATATCAATAACCTTGGTGCCACCATGGCGCAAGCCTTCGGTAAGTGCTGCCACAAGGGCAGGACCGCTCAAGCGAATATCATGGCCCACTACCACGGTTTCTGCTGCAAACATAGCGGAAAAAATTCGACCCACACGATAAGCCATTTCTTCGTTAACTTCGCTTGGATACACACCACGCACATCATAAGCTTTAAATGCTTTGTTGGTAACTTCCATCATTCAAGTCTCCTTCATCAATGAATTTATATTATTATCAAATATACACAGTAATCAGTATATACTATTCTGCAAAAAAAAAGAAAATCCTGCTTAAAGCGGGATTTTCTCAATAATTACCAAGTAAAATACGAATAAACGCTAAACACCGTCAGGATAAGCACCTCACACAGCAAAACCGGCTGCAGTGTTTTAAAAAAGTTGGACTTAAAATAATCCACCGTTACCACTAAGCACATATGGGTGGGGGTGAGCATTTGCCCTGCTACACCAAAGGCCATGGCCACACCGGCCAAATTTAGATTGCCCGTGGCCATTGCTGCCACAATGGGCATTACGATAGCTACGTGGCCCTGGCTCATGCCCGTCAGCACGCCGATAATAAAGCTTACGCAGCCAATAATCACCGGCACCGGCAAAGGAGAGCTTTGGAAGGCTACTACGATTTCCTTCAGCACATTGGTTACCGTAAGGATTTGGATAAAGTACAGGATGCAGAGCACGTTAAAGAACATTTTAAAGTCCAGCGCACCCAGCACAACCTCCTTAAGGCTCACAAAGCGCTTGGTAAAACGCAGCACGAAAAATAACCCTGCCGTTACCACGCCCATACCCACGGAAGCATTCATATCACAAAAAACGACCAGCACAAAGGTCAAAACTACGGGCGAAAGGCTCAGCCACAAATCCTGGGTATTTTGCTCCTGCTCCAGCTTGTCCTCCTTGTAATCGGTCATCCCAGCGGTTTTAATAGGCGTTATCAAAACCAGCCAGCCAGCCACAAAGGCCAACACGGTGAGCCAGCACAAATGCATAATAAAATCACTATAGGAAACCCCTGCAATATTGCAAGCCATAATCATACCCGGAATAATAGGGCTGGAAAACTCGAAAATATGCCTAAACCAAAAATTAATTGCAGCTCGATGCTCCTGCGTCAAGGGCAGCTCCTTGCTGGCCTCCTCCACAATGGGCGCACTAAAGCGCGCACCGCCAAGCGAGGGCAAGAGTCCCAAAAAGGCCGGCATAACAGCCAAGGTCACCTTGGTGCTGGAAAAAATGCGCTGCAGCGCATGCACCATGCCTGCCAAAGCACCACTGGTGCGCAGCTCGATTTCCAAGCACATGACAAAGTACAGCGCAAACAAAATATCATAGGTACGGCTCATGGTTATGGTTTCCGTAAAGCCCTGCCACAAATAATGCAGGCTAGGAGTTTTCATCGCCCAAATAAATAGGCCACCCACCAACATACAAGGCCCAATGGGCACATGCTTGCGCAGCAGAATAATAATCAAGGTCATAGCAATAGCTAGCAAGATAAATATATTCATAAAAACCATCCTTATCTGCTCAATAAATTCTTAAAGCCTTTTCAATAGCATAGTTTGCTTATTATACCACCTTTTCCACAATTTTGTCTCTTTTTCTGCACAAAAAAGTTTCTTCAACCCTTAGTTTAGAGGTATAATGTTAACATAGATACAAAAGTGGAGGCGATACCATGCAGATAGAAAAGCTAATGCTAAAAAATTTTCGTTGCTACGATGCCTTAGAAATAGACTTTGAACCCAAGCTCACCGTGATTGTGGGTGAAAACGGTAAGGGGAAAACTGCTATATTTGATGCACTGGCCATTGGGCTAGAGCCTTTTTTACGTTGCTTTAATATCGCAGGCAAGCATATCTGCGCTAAGGATGTGCGCCGCGTCCCTATTTACCAAAAGGATGGCAAGCATCTCGAAGCCATGCGCAGCGAATACCCTGTGGAGCTCACCCTAGAGGGCGAGGTGCACGGCAAACACATCCGCTGTCACAAAAGCGTAAGCAGCGCCACTGCGACCGAAGAGCTGGCCGAGGATCTGCTAGAGCGAGGCAAGCTTCTGTGCAATGCTCTTTGCGAGGATGAAAGCACGCTTTTACCCGCCTTCGCCTACTACGGTACAGCCCGCATGTGGGTGGATAGCAGCCTTATGGAGGATGACCAGCAGGAGCAGCTTAATGAGCGCCTTATCGGCTATAAGGAATGTCTTGAGCCCTCCAGCTCCTACAACACCTTTGGCCACTGGTTTAAGCTAATCAGCGAACGCGCAGCACAGCAGGACCATAGCGAGGAAGCTGCCGATGCCCTATTGGTACAGGAGGCAGTGCGTCAGGCCATCGATGCCTGTCTAGAAAGCACTGGCTTTCATAATTTATACTATCATGCTGAGCTGGGCTGCTTTGTTATCAACCATCCCGATATGGGCGAAATGGTCGTAGATGATTTAAGCGATGGCTTTCGCAGTATTTTAAGCATGGTAGCCGATTTAGCCTACCGCATGGTGCGACTCAATCCGCAGCTGGGTGCCGAGGCTGTGGTAGCAACGCCCGGTCTAGTGCTTATCGATGAAATCGATATGCATTTGCATCCCTTGTGGCAACAATCAGTACTGCTGGATATGCAGCGCGCCTTTCCCAATGTGCAGTTTATCGTCACCACTCACAGCCCGCAGGTGCTGAGCAGTGTGCCTGCTGAAAGCGTGCGCGTGCTCGTTTGGGGACGCAACTTTGAGGGCGTACGCCGCGTTAGCTTCGCCATGGGTGCATCCAGCGCGCAAATTTTGCAGGATATCCAAAATGTTACCCTGCGCTCCGAGCGCTTGCCCATCGTGCAAAGCCTCAAGCGTTATTTGGAGCTGGTCAGCGAGGATAAATGGGATAGCCAAGAGGCACTCGCTCTGCGCAAGCAGCTGGATGCCTGGTCCAAGGGCAACGAGCCCGAGCTGCTGCGGGCGGATATGGATATCCGCATGCGTAAATTCCGGAGGCAGCGCTCATGAAACGAGTATATAAATGCAAGGAAGAGCCCGAAGGCTTAAAACGCTACCGCACCAATTATCCTTGGGAAAGCTGGGAGCACTTTCGTCGGCGTGCCCGCCGCGGCTACCAGGAGGTTAAGCAGCAAATTCTACTCGACCAGCATGGCCTGTGCGCCTATTGCGAAATCAGCATTAAGCTGGCCGAAGAGGAGGGCGAGGTGGATGATTTTCGCGTGGAGCATTATTATCCCAAAAGCGCTACCACCGAATACGGCCACAACTACCATTTAGATTGGCACAATCTCCTGGGAGTTTGCCACGGCGGCAGCCAGCCCTCCGTTCCCGATGCCCAGTGGCGCTATTCCAAACAAAAAAATGACCGCAGCTGCGATGTCCCCAAAGGGGGCAAGCCCATTACGGCCATGATTTTGAATCCTCTTAAGATTCCTGGCAAGGTACGCATTTTTTGCTATACGGAGCATTCCGGCAAAATGCTGGTCGATAAAACAACCTGCCCTAAAAAGCTGTGGAACAAAGCCGAGCGCACGATTAAGGAGTTAAACTTAAACGCTCCTAGGCTGATGCGGATGCGCCTGGCTGTTATCCAAAAGCTGGAGGATGAGATCGCCGCCGAGCTGGAACAGGGCATCCCGCTGGAGGAGGTTTTGGCCATGTTGGCTGAAACCTGCTTAGTGCCGGACTACGAGGGCATTTCTCTGCCATTCTTCTCTGTAATACGCTGGTATTTAGGCGAAGCCGCAGAAAAGGTCATAGCCGCCAGTGGTGATAAGCTCTAAAAAAGCAAGCATCCCACATCACTACCTAACTAGCTAAAGGGTAGTTGATGCGGGATTTTTGTGTATTCTAAAACTACAAACGTAGTATATTTTTATCCCTTGCGAAACGCAATAGGAAACAAATGTTTTATTATCAATACCACTGCGTCTTGCTGCGCTGCCAGGCCTCACTTTTGTCATCCTTTTTGCGCAAGCGCAGCCAAGTCCCCTCGTCCACTGGCACGGCCGCATCCTTGGGCACTGCCAGCTCCACCAGCAGTCCCTTGGTGGTTTTCACCTGCACGATGCAGGGGGCAGCTGGCTTATCCAGCTGAGCCTTGGCAATTTTGTAGACAGCACCCGGCTCCAGCTTATATTTCGTGTGCTCAGCATCCTCCAAAAGCAGTGGCTTTACCATTTTTATAGCAGTGGGCTGCTTAAGCTCAAGCTTGTCCACCACCAGCAGCTCCTCCCCCACTTGAAACAGCGAGGTAGCACTCATAGCCGTCACGCTGGGCTCCACATAAAAGCTATCCCCATCGCGCACAGTAATGGTACGGATGCGCGTACCTAAAATATTATTGGCCATCACAAAGCCAGCTAAGGTGGCGAGCACAACTAAAAATATCATCATTGTCCTTTTATTCATGGCCACACCTCACATGAGCTTACTTTCGGAAAGCGTATCATACTTCATAAAGCCAGGCTTCCCCTGAAACTCCACCTTTTTCCATTGCCCCACATAGGGAAAACGCAGATACTGTAGGTCAAAGTCCTTGTCATAATATTTTCCGTCCACAAAAACACGTCCTCTAACCTCGCCGTTATCCCTAGCAGAGCGCAAAATCTGCACCTTGCTGCCTTCGGGAATTATATGCCTAGCTCCCCAAAAGCGTTGGAACTGCAGCTCCACCGTTGTAATGGCAAAGCTTTCATCCTTATCCTGACTGGAAACAGTCTCTAAATAATCCACCTTCACGCCCTTGGACATGCGCTCGATAACCTTGCCCTCCAATCCCGAAGGAATATTATAAAGCTCTGCCTTGTCCTGCAAAACGATGCACTGCAAGCGTCCTGCCTCCACCTCAGCATACTGCAAATGCTGGGTAAGCTGGGCAGTGTTATATTTATTAGTTTTTACGCTATTAGCACTCACCAAAGCATAACAGCTACCTGCTACAGCACCCACCACAAAGAAGCCTGCCAGCATCAGCGCTGCAGCCTTCAGCTCCCTTCCATTCATGCTTTCACTCCTTTATTGCGTGCGTTTTACGCAAATATACTACTTAAATATATTTTTACATAACTTACGCCGCTTTGCAAGTAGCCAAGCATAATAAAAAGACCTAAGAGCGAGCTCTTAGGTCCTTAGTTTCCATATGGTGCGGTAGAGAGGATTTGAACCTCCACGGGGTTGCCCCCACTAGCTCCTGAGGCTAGCGCGTCTGCCGTTCCGCCACTACCGCATTTTTTGTCGCATCAGCAACGAATATATATTATCACATAGTCTGCAGCATGTCAACAGTTTTTTGAGATATTTTTCGGTGCTTTTGCTTTAGGCCTGTGCTTGGGCCAATTTATAAGCACGCCCCAAAGCATTAACCTCCTTCATCACCTCAAAGAAGCGCTCCTTATTCACGCATTTGGGCTTGTGCTTCCAACCGGCCGAGGTCTTGAATTTTTCGTACATGGTTTCAAACTCGTCCTCTTCTATTTCTACATCATCGAAGCAAACGGGTAGGCCAATGGAATAGTTAAAGTCCATCAAACGCTTTACCATGTCCATGTCACCGGCATAAGCCACCTGTACCAGGGTGCCCAATGCCACTACCTCGCCATGCAGGTGATTGTGCCCCTTTTTCGTTACCGTAGAGCCGTAATAAACGCAGTGAGCCAGCATGCTGTTATAGTAATAGGCATTATCTTCCGTGGTAGTTAAATTAGAAGCCAGGCCCGTGGAAATAATAATATCCAAAATAACCTGAATCAGCTCAAAGCTATTGCGGTGCGCTCTAAAATCCTCCAAAGCCTTTTTACCATTTTCCAGGATGGGTGCAGTGCAGACACGGCTAATTTGTTGACCCAACAGGGTTGTATGGAAGAGCTGGTCATCCTGGGACGCAAATACAACCTCAAACTCCTTACTCAGAGCATCGCCAATGCCGGCCCAGAACAAGGGCTCAGGAGAATCGGCAATAATCGCAGAGTTGATAAAGCAATGGTTGCAGGGTTTAGTGGGGAAATTGCCGCGATAGCTGCCACCAGGATAGTACATAATGGCTTGCGCCGAAAACGCAGCACAGTTAGAGCCCACGGTTGGGAAGGTAAAGAGGGGCTTATCCATGAGATGCGCTGCATATTTTACAGTATCAATGGCACGACCGCCACCCACAGCAAAGATGATATCTGCTTGCTGTACGGCAGGCAGCTCCATCAGCATGTGGCTATTTTCGTGGGTGCATTCACCGCCGTACCAAATAAAGTCCAAAATCTTGATATCGGAGCCGGCTACGCCCTCGATAATAGCATCCTTGGCCTTGGAAAGAGCTGTTTTACCACCAATAACAACAACATTTTTGCCCAAAAAGCGTGCTGCATGGGGAATTTGCTTATAGGCATCGGCGCCAATAGAATAGGATGAAAGGGTAACGGTGTAGCTAGTAGTGTTGATCATGTTATGCCTCCTCAATATCTATAATTGCGATATTATTATACGTGCACAAAATCTATAGTAATAATTATAGCACAGAAAAGGGCATAAATAAAGGTGCTATCTTATTGACAATACTTTGCCTAAGGCCTTTGTATTTAAAAATAACACCTCATACCAGGTTCTTCTTCCTTAAGCATGCTATGCAAATTAGAAAAATCACTATCAACAAATTTCATGCTTGGATAGCGATTATGCAAATAGATAATAAATTCTCGCAGGTTTTTGCAATTGAAAACAGTGCTCTCCAGGCATACATATTGACTGATTACCTTATTGATCAACGACACTACTGAGCCATCTATTGCCTGCTCCGGATAGTCATGCAGCTGTTCAAAAATTTCTTTAAAGCCATACGGCATGGGCGTAGAAAAACGATTTTGCATGCTCACAAATAATCGCGCATAGGCTAACAGATTGCGCATTTGGCGATTAATAGGATGCACAGCCGAGCCCTTTGCTTTAGTGGTAGGTGCATATACGCTCCATTTAGGCGGAAGGATCATACCCCACTTTTGCAAAAGCAGCTTAGCAATACGCAAAGGATAGACTGGATAATAAGCCAATCTATGCTGATGATCCAATACCTCAAACATCACCCCTGCATCACCGATAAGTCTGCCATTTTTATGCCAAGAAAAAACTAATTGACCGGGTGCATACTCTTCATAAGCATGCGCCTCCACTGGGTAGTAATTGGGGATTTGGTAGAGTGTTTGAATGCTTCTACCAAACTGCTTAATAAAACAGTTAACTGGTCTACCATAAGCCATAATATAGTTATTCATCACAACAACCATCTCCTTTGTCAATATTCATTTTAATAATACATCCAGCTCAAGAGTACCCATTTATTTCTTTGTAACACATTTATCCCCTAACCTATTATTGAAAAATAAACATAGTACTCATCAATAATTATTATAATATATACACAAAACTTTAGTATGTGCACTCTTAACAAAAAGCATAATCACCATTTGAGTATTATGCCCAAAAAATCGTAATCAACCGTCTAACGGACGGTTCTACATTTCATGCTGCCTCATTTCTTATCAGAAACTCGTCAGCGTTCAACTGGTTAAAACCATAAAAAATGCCCGTAGCATATGCTACGGGCGTTAGTTTTTTCAGTTGAGCTTTATATAAGAATTAAGCTTGGGTATTATCCTCAGCAGGAGCGCTGATGGTATCAGTCGGACCTGCGCTAGCTGCATTTGCAGCCTCTTCCTCAGCTACAGATTGCTGCACCAAGTACAGCTTTTCTTCCGCACTCAGGATATGACCATATTTCAGCAGCTGATTGATTTCTTCCTCGTCCAAGGTTTCTCTTTCAATCAAGGCCTTGGCAATTACATGGAGCTTATCCAGATTTTCACTGAGCAGCTTTTCGGTAGCAGCATAAGCATCCTCGATGAAAGCACGTACTTCCTTATCGATTTCAGCAGCCACCTCTTCACTGTAATCCTTATCGCGGGCAATGTCGCGACCCAAGAATACTTGATCCTGACGATGGCCAAAGGTTACAGGGCCAATGTTCTCGCTCATGCCATATTCGCAAATCATTTGGCGTGCCAATTGAGTTGCACGCTGCAAATCGTTGCTAGCGCCACTGGAAATTTCCTTCAGCACCAAGGCCTCGGCTACACGACCGCCCAAAAGCACCTTCAGCTCATCCAGCATCTCGCTGCGAGTTGCATAGTACTTATCCTCCTTAGGCAGGCTCAGGGTATAGCCACCGGCACGACCGCGCGGGATAATGGTAACCTT
This sequence comes from uncultured Phascolarctobacterium sp., assembly GCA_945949475.1. Classification (GTDB taxonomy): domain Bacteria; phylum Bacillota; class Negativicutes; order Acidaminococcales; family Acidaminococcaceae; genus Phascolarctobacterium_A. Next base: position 3,721 of record CAMFET010000012.1, on the reverse strand, counting down.
GTGTACAGGGTCGGTGTGCTCCAAGAGCATGCCCACAATAGTGTGACCACCCTCGTGGTAAGCGGTAAGGCGTTTTTCCTTATCACTGATAACGCGGCTCTTGCGCTCGGGGCCCATGATAACGCGTTCAGCAGCCTCTTCCATCTCCGGCATATTGATGACCTTTTTATCGCGACGAGCAGTCAAAAGAGCTGCTTCATTCACCAAATTGGACAAATCCGCACCAGTGAAGCCGGGAGTACGTTGAGCAATAACATCCAAGGAAACATCCTGACCCACGGGCTTGCCCTTGCAATGTACCTTCAAAATTTCCGTACGACCCTTAATATCAGGACGATCCACCACGATTTGACGGTCGAAGCGGCCGGGACGCAGCAGCGCCGGGTCCAGAATATCAGGACGGTTGGTAGCAGCAATCATAATGATGCCTTCATTAGCGCTAAAGCCATCCATCTCTACCAACAACTGGTTCAAGGTTTGCTCGCGCTCGTCATGGCCACCGCCAAGACCAGCGCCACGCTGACGACCTACAGCATCGATTTCATCGATGAACACAATACAGGGAGCGCTCTTTTTCGCTTGGTCAAACAGGTCGCGCACGCGGGAAGCACCCACGCCTACAAACATTTCTACGAAGTCAGAGCCAGAAATACTGAAGAAGGGCACGCCTGCTTCGCCGGCCACAGCCTTCGCCAGCAGGGTTTTACCAGTACCCGGAGGGCCATACAACAGCACGCCCTTGGGAATCTTAGCACCCAGCTCATTATATTTTTGCGGACTCTTTAAGAATTCAACTACCTCTTCCAGCTCCTGCTTGGCCTCTTCAGCACCAGCAACATCCTTGAAGGTAATCTTCATATTGTCTTCATCATAGCGACGAGCACGGCTCTTACCAAAGTTCATCACCTTGCCACCGCCTGCTCCGCCTTGGTTCATCAGCATGAACCATAAGCCCACGATAATCAGCATGGGCAACAGACTGCTTAGAATGCTCATCCACCAGGGCGGCTGCGGCGGCAGCTCGGCCTTGATATCAACATTCTTTTGCTCTAATTTTTCCACCAGCTTGCTATCATTGGGCGCAACAGTAGAAAACTCTTTACCATCCTTTAATTTACCACTGATAACATTATCAACAATCTTCACTTGTTTGATTTCATCAGCCTGTACGTGCTGCATAAAGCTGGTATAGCTTATTTCAGAAGGCTTAGCACCTTTTTCGGTATAAAAATCAAACATCCAGATAATTACCATGATTATCAGCAGATAAAAAAGTACGTTCTTAAAAAATTTATTCAAGCACGTATCCTCCTTCCACTTAACCGATAATATTTTATTATATTATAGGAAGTGATATCTAGCAACCATTTTTACAAACTTTTTATTTTCTAGCGTAAACAGCAGGCTTTAAAACGCCAATATAAGGCAAATTGCGGTAATCCCCAGCATAATCAAGGCCAAAGCCAACAACAAATTCATCAGGAATTTTGAAGCCCACATAATCAGCCTCCATACCATTAACGCGACGGTCTGCCTTGTCACACAAAGCCACAGTCTTTAAGGAAGCAGGCTTGTTTTGGCGCAGCATATCGCTAATGGCAGCAAAGGTTACGCCACTGTCGATAATATCATCAATTACGAGCACATGCTTGCCTGCGATATTCTCGCTAATATCCAGCTTTACCTTAACATTACCAGTAGTGCTAGTACCATTACCATAGGAGGAAGCAACCATAAAATCCACACGCAGGGGCAAATCAATTGCACGGGTTAAATCAGTAGCAAACCAAGCAGCGCCCTTCAAGAGCACTACTACAATCAAAGCCTTACCCTGATAGTCGGCAGTAATTTGCTTGCCCATTTCCGCAACTCTTTGCTCAATCTGTTCTTTGGTCAGTAATACTTGTTTAATATCATCATGCATAATAAAGGCTCCTTTAATGTTTTTCAAAAATAAGCTTATGCTTATTATATTGGACTGTAATGCCTCCGGGCAATTGAATTAGCTTGCCGCCTGTGCGGTTAAGCAGCAGCTGCTCCACAGCTAGGGTACGCTCATAAGCTAGGTCGGCAAAGGCTAGACGATAATAAGCTTCTCTAATTACGCGCCGCCTGATGGCTGTTGGCTGCTGCAAAAGCTCAGCCTCAGCAAAGCTCAAGTACCGAGGCCTAGCTCCCTGAATAAACTCGGTATAATTCTCTGTAGCATCGGCAGAGCTAGCGCAGGACTTGGCTTCTACCCTAGTCTTCCTGTAAGCAGCACAGGCCTGCGCATCCAAAAGCTCCTCCTCCGGCACCAGCTGCTGGGCCATGCGAGCCAGCGTCTCTTTAATATTGCTATTAAAATGCTGCTCCAGATAGGGCAAAAGCTCATGACGCACTCTATTACGAGCAAAGGCCACATCATCATTGGTGCTGTCGTGGCAGTACGCCACACCCATTAGCTGGCAGTATTCCGCCAGCTCTCTGTGGCGAAAACCTAAAAGTGGATGTAAACCGCTGTCGCTAAAGGCGCGAATACCACACAGGCCTGTCAGGCTCGTGCCCCTAAGGATGCGTAGCAGCACCGTCTCCGCTTGGTCGTCCAGATTATGGGCGAAGACAATCGCATATGCTCCTAGTCGCTGCATAGTATCCGTCAACGCCTTGTGGCGCAGCTTCCTAGCCGCTGCCTCAATAGACAGATGCTCCCTTGCGGCCAGCTCCCGCACCTGCACACGTTGCACATAGCAGGGCAGCTGGCGCTCAGCACAAAAGCGCTGCACAAGCTCCATGTCGCGCAGTGACTCCTCACCTCTGAGCCCATGCTCCACATGGCACACGCTATAGCGACCCCAGCCCTCACTTTGCAGCTGCCAGCAGGCTGCTAGCAAAGCCATGCTGTCGGAGCCACCGCTTACTGCTAACAGATAATGCTCATCCTGAGCAAGGCTTGCACGCAAGGCCTTATGCACTTTAAAAACTAAGGGATTGATTACCATAGCAGCTCCCTTCTGCTCCGGATGCTCGCACGATAATTAAGGGCACCCTGTAGAGTGCCCTGTTCATCCATGCTTATCTTTCGCGTCTAGCGCCACGACCGCCACGTTTAGATTCTGTATTGCGTTTTAAGTCCAGCATTCTGTCATCGCTGTCCTTTAAGAATTTAGAAAGCTTATCCTCAAAAGTAAGCGGAGACACCGGACGAGCGTTCTGGGTGCGTACACCTACGCGACGTTCACGATTTTCGTTTTGTGGACGTTGGGGTTTGGGTTGGGGCGCTGCCGGAGCCGGCGGTGTCAGCTGTTTAATGGACAAGCCAATCTTACCACGCTCGTCGATACTTAAGACCTTCACCTTAACCTTATCATGCTCTTTTAAAAAGTCATGCACATCCTTAACATAAACATTGGATACCTCAGAAATATGAATCAGGCCAACCTTGCCCTCCGGTAATTGGACAAAAGCGCCAAAATTGGTGATGCCAGTGACTTCACCCTCTACAATTGCACCTACTTCAAGTGACATCGAGACAAAAATCCCCCTTAAAAAATCTTTGATACTATTGTATTATACTCTTAAATTTTAATAAGTGTCAACAAAAAAAGCAGAACAAAGTATCTCACTTTTGTTCTGCTTGCTTTTGTTCATCAACAATGAAAAGCGGCACCTCGTTTTTACCCACCATATTGTAATCCTCACGCGCTAATTTTTCAATATAGCGGGGGTCATCCAAGCGCTT
>CAMFET010000011.1 GCA_945949475.1 uncultured Phascolarctobacterium sp. | reverse complement strand
CCTATGATTTAGCAGAAATCTGGGTTAAATGCACGGATAAATTTAAGGAATCAGCCAACGAAAAAATCTTTGATGTGTGGATTAAGCCCATCATTCCCTTGGAGGTTACAGATACATATTACAAGGTAGCCGTCAAAAACAGCTTCTTTAAAACAATGCTCGAGGAAAACTATGCCAATCTCATCGAAGGCATTCTCTCGAATATTATGGGTAAAAATATCAGCCTCATCATTGAAACGATGGAGGGTGAAGCCTCCTTAAGCGAAGAGCTCTTAGAGCCCCGCCCCACCAAAACACAGCAGCAGCAATTATTCACCGAAAAAACTGCGGAGCAGCAAATAGACGAAAGCAATTTAAATCCTAAATTTGTTTTTGAAACCTTTGTCATTGGCAATTCCAACCGCTTCGCGCACGCTGCCGCTCAGGCTGTAGCCAATAATCCCGCTCACGCCTATAACCCACTTTTCCTGTATGGCGGCGTAGGTCTTGGCAAAACCCACTTAATGCATGCTATCGGCAACCGCATTAAGCAAAATAACCCCGGCATGAAGGTGCTTTATACCACCAGCGAAAAATTCACCAACGAAATCATCAATTCTATCCAAAATAAGAACACCGAAGCCTTTCGCCAAAAATATCGCAATATCGATTGCCTGATTATCGACGATATTCAATTCTTAAAGGGCAAGGAGCAAACGCAGGTTGAGTTTTTCCACACCTTTAACGCGCTTAAGGACGCTAATAAGCAAATTATTATCTCCAGTGATCGGCCTCCGCGTGAAATCGAAACCCTCGAGGACAGGCTGCGCTCTCGCTTTGACCAAGGTCTTACTGCCGACATTCAGCCGCCCGACCTCGAAACACGCATGGCCATTTTGCGTACCAAGGCTCTTTCCGATAATATTCAAATGCCCAACGATGTCATCACCCTTTTAGCGACGAACATCGCGACCAATATTCGTGAGATAGAGGGTGCCTATACCAAAATTGTGGCCTACACCTCCTTAATGGATATGCCAATTACCATGGAAACGGCGCAAAAGGTGCTTTCCGACATGGGTAATACTGTAAAAACAAGAACGATTACCTTTGAAGGCATTACTAAGGTCGTTGCCGAGCATTACAATATTAAGCAGGATGAGCTTTTCAACAAAAAACGCACGCAAAATATTGCCCATCCACGCCAGGTGGCCATGTATTTATGTCGTGAACTTGCCGACCTTTCTTATCCCAAAATTGGCGAGCTTTTTGGCGGGCGCGACCACACAACGGTCATCCACGCTTACGAAAAGATCAGTAAAAACAAAAACACTAACTTGGCTTTGCAAAAAGAGCTTCAGGAAATGATAGAAATTCTGCAGCAATAAGAGAACAAAAAGTTATCCACAAAAACTGTTGATAACTCGCCTCTAAACTGTGTATAACTTCGACGAGAAGTTGATAAATTTTTTGGCTGTTAATTCTGTGTAAAATATTTCCCGCTTATCAACAGGGTTATCTACATGGCTAAACAAGCCTCCTGTATGGCTTAGTACCACTTTTCCACATTACTAACAGCTCTTACTACTACTTCGACTACTTTTAATAAATTATATAGTAATAAAAAACCAAGGAGGACTGTGTACAAATGATAATAACCTGTAATACCAGTGAACTAAATAAAGCAATTCAAACCGCACAAAAAGCAATCACATCCAAGCCCAGTACACCTATTTTTTCTTGCTTGCATTTAATTACCTGCAATGGACGCTTGGTAATCCAAGGTATGGATTTAAATATGGCTATTTCCTGCACTATTGATGCCAATATCACTGAACCCGGGGAAATAGTCGTTTCTGCTAAGCATATTTCCGAGCTTGTACGCAAACTTTCTGCAGAAACTGTTACCATCAGCAAAAATCAAGAAAATAAAACCATTAAGGTTGCTTCCGGTAGCTCCGAATATCAATTACTTTTAATGAATGAGGATGATTATCCTAAATTTCCCGATTTTAATGGCGATAAATCCATCACTATAGCTGATGATAAAATCAAAGAGCTTATTCGCAAGACTATTTTCTCCTGCTCCAACGATGAAGCAAGACCTCTGTTTACCGGTATTTTAGTAGAATCAAAAGACGATAAGCTAACCTTTGTAGGTACTAATACCCATCGTTTAGCAGTAAAGTTTATTTCCCAGCCTACACAGGAAAACCTGAGCATGATTATTCCCTCTAAGGTTTTAAACGAAATTTCCCGCAACCTTACCAGTGACATGCCCCAAGAGGTTAAAATTTCTCTGTTAAATAACCAAATTATGGTTATTATTGACGATGTTATCATCGTTTCCCGTCTTATCGAAGGTAAATTCCCTGATTATAATAAGGTAATTCCCGCTAAATTTGCTGTTAAATGCACGGTTAAGGCCAAGGAATTGGCTGGAGCTGTGGAGCGCGTAGCTTTATTCTCCACTGATGGCGATTATAGCACTGTAAAAATGAGCATTAATCAAGGGGAAATTACCATTACCTCCAGCAGTCCTGATGTGGGCACCGGCAAGGAGGTGCTCCCCTGCACCACCGAGGGCGATGCTCTTAATGTAGCCTTTAATGCTAAATACATTCTGGATATTTTGAAAAACGTAGACGCTGAGGAAGTATTGCTGAGCATGAATACTTCCCTGAGCCCTGTTTGCATCACTGCGCCTGAGGAGGATAATTATATTTATATCGTTACTCCCGTGCGCGTAGTATTTTAAGAGGTGTTAGCATGCAAAAGGAAACAGTAGCTATTATTACTGAGTTTATTACTATGGATAAGCTGTTAAAGTTTTCCGGTGTTGCTGATACCGGTGGACAGGCTTTTTTGATGGTAGAGGATGGCATTGTTAAACTCAATGGTAAGCTGGTAACGGAAAAGCGCAAAAAAGTTTTTCCCGGCGATGTTGTGAATATCGACGACCAAATCGAGCTTACCATCACTAAAGAAGCATGAAGATTTCCGGTCTTTATGCAGTAAATTTTCGCAATTACACACAGTGCCAGCTCAAGCTAGCATCCATGATTAACGTTTTTTATGGCAAAAATGCGCAGGGCAAGACCAATATTTTAGAGGCAATTTTTTATGGCGCCTTTGGGCTTTCGCATCGCACCTCGACAGAAGAGGATTTATTAAAGCTGGGGACGGACGCGATGGCTGTGGGCATTGAGTTTGCCAGCTTCAGTGGTACCCATGAGGTAAAGCTAAAGAAATATCGCCAGCAGCAAAAATGGAAAAAAGAAATTTGGCTGGACGGCGCTAAGGTGCGCCCCAAGGAGCATTACGGTGCTTTAAACACAGTGATGTTTTCGCCCGAGGATTTGCAGCTTGTAAAGGGTGAGCCGGCCTTAAGAAGACGCTTTTTTGATATGCAGATTTCCCAAACGGACCCTATCTACTACGATTTATTGGTGAAATATAATCGTGTGCTTTTGCAGCGCAATCGCCTCTTAAAGGAGCTGCGTGATGAGGGCGGTCGTCAGGAAATACTGCAGCCCTGGAATCAGGAATTTATTAAGCTGGCTACTGCGATTACTAAGAAACGTTTGCAAGCGCTTGCTAAGCTGGAGGCTATTGCCAGTGAAATATATGCTTCCATCACCAGTAATCAGGAAGAGCTGAAGGTGCGTTATGAGCTTAAGGCTAATAATGGTGAGCTGCTCTACCCTGCCTCTGCTGAGGAGCTGACAGAGAGCTTTTACGCTAAAGCTTTGGCTGAACGGGAGCGGATAGATATTCTGCGCGGTAATACAGGTATTGGACCGCATCGGGATGATTTACAGCTGCTATTAAATGGCTTATCCCTGCGCTCCTTTGGCTCACAGGGGCAGCAGCGCAGCGGTGCGCTCGCTTTGAAGCTTTCCCAGCTGGAGTATGTGCGGCGCGAAATTGGCGAGTTTCCGATTTTGCTCTTAGATGATGTGATGAGTGAATTGGATGATAGCCGTAGAGCGCAGCTGCTGCTTTTTATCGACGGGCGTGTGCAAACCTTTATTACCGTTAATGACCGCGAGCTCATCCCTGATTTGGTTGGTAATGCTTATTTTCGCATCGAAAATGGCGTAATTAATGAGGCTTAAAGATGTATGAGGATTTTTTGACACCTACGGATGCTATTATTAAGCATTTATTCGACCCGCGCTATCCCAATAAATTTATTCCTCTACAGGGCAAATATTTGTATTTGCAGCATTACCTGCGCCTGCATTGGCAGGATATTTGCGGCTCTAATTTAGCTCGTCGCTGTGGTGTGGAAAAGCTTGCGGGGAACGAGCTTTATATTCGTACCGGTAATTCCTTATTGGCTAATGAGCTTTATATGATGCAGGATTTGTTTTTGCAAAAGATAAATGCCTATCTCTTAGGCGCTTTAATCATTAAAAAGCTGTATTTTCATACGGGTAGCTTTTATCGCAGGCAGGAGCAGCAGCAAAAGCAGCTCGAGCAGGAGTCATATCCAGCCATAGAGTATACTAGCTGCCCTAAGTGCGGTGCGCGGATGGAAAAGGGCTTAGCTATGTGCAGCGTTTGTGACCGCGAGGAGCGTGAGCATTTGCGACAGTATTTAGCAGAGCTCCTGCGCATTCAACCATGGTTAACCTACGAGGATTGTAAAGCTTACTATAAATGTGATAGAATATTATTTACTGCCGTTAAGGATAACCTCAAAAATTACTATTTTGAAAGGGTAAGATTGGGTTATGCCGATAAAAAAGATAATCTTTTAGCCGTTCTATTTTTGACAGGAAAGCAGCCTGAGGCGTTAACGCCTGCTTTATATGATAATGCTTTAGCCTATTTACGGAGGGATCAGAGTGTACTTGCATTTGGGAGCCGATTGCATGGTAAAAAATAGTGAGATTATCGCTATTTTTAATTTACGCCATCCACAATCAGCTATATATAGTGAATATGTTGAGCGTTATCGCGACAGGTATAAGATTATTGATGTTGCCGAGGGCGATGAATATGCCAGTGTTGTTTTGACGAAGGACACGCTGTATTTATCGGCTATTTCTGCTTTAACCTTGAAGAAACGCGCCGATGCCGGTTTTATGGCAGGCGCTTGCTATACTAATTTATAAATTTCGCTACGGAGGTAAATATGGCCCAAGATCTTGATATTGAAAAAGAAACTGCCGTTAGTGGCAGCTATAATGCGGAACAGATTCATGTGCTGGAAGGCCTGGAAGCTGTTCGTAAGAGGCCTGCTATGTATATTGGCAGTACCTCTGCACGCGGTCTGCACCATTTGGTGTACGAGGTTGTGGACAACAGTATTGACGAAGCCTTGGCCGGTCACTGTACTGAGATTAAGGTAATCATCCATGCGGATAATAGTATTACGGTTGTAGATAATGGCCGTGGTATTCCCGTGGACATGATGAAAAAAGAGAAAAAACCTGCAGTTGAAGTAATTATGACTGTGCTGCATGCCGGTGGTAAATTCGGCGACGGTGGCTACAAGGTTTCCGGTGGCCTGCACGGCGTGGGCGTAACCTGCGTTAACGCTCTGAGTGAGCATATGGAGGTTGAGGTTCGCCGCGGCGGCAAGTGCTACGGTATTGAGTTTAAGCAGGGCAAAACCAGCAAAAAGCTGTATGAAAAGGGCACTGCCGATGCTACCGGAACCACTGTGCATTTTAAGCCGGACTCCTCTATTTTTACGGAAACTGAATATAGCTATGAAACACTGCGCTTGCGCATTCGTGAATTAGCATTTTTGAATAAGGGCATTACTATTTCCCTTACTGATGAGCGCCCTGAGGGTCGCAGCGAAACCTTCCATTTTGCCGGTGGCATTATTGAGTTTGTTAATTTTGTTGACCAAAATAAGGATAAGATTAACGCTAAGCCGATTTATTTGGAGGGTGAAAAGAACAGCATCATTGTAGAGGTAGCAATGCAATATTGCGATACCTATAATGAGAACGTTTTTACCTATGTTAATAATATTAATACCGAAGAGGGCGGCACGCATTTAAGCGGCTTCCGCAAGGCATTAACGAGAACCATTAATAACTATGCGCGTGTTAATAAGCTCTTAAAGGATAATGAGGATGCCTTGAGCGGCGACGATGTGCGCGAGGGCTTAACTGCAGTGCTCAGCCTGAAGGTGCCTAATCCTCAATTCGAAAGCCAGACTAAGATTAAGCTGGGTAATAGCGAGGTTATGCCCATAGTTGATAGTCTTGTGGGCGATACCTTGGCCGAGTTTATGGAAGAAAACCCCACTGTTGCCAAAAAGATTGTGGAAAAGGGCATTGTTGCTGCCCGTGCCCGTTTGGCAGCTCGTAAAGCACGTGAGCTGACGCGTAGAAAGAATGCTATGGATTTGGGTGGCTTGCCCGGCAAGCTGGCAGACTGCAAGAGCCGCAATGTGGAGGACACCGAGATTTACTTAGTCGAAGGTGATTCCGCAGGTGGCAGTGCTAAGCAGGGACGCAACTCTGACTTCCAGGCTATTTTGCCCTTGCGTGGTAAGATTTTGAACGTTGAAAAGGCTCGTTTAGATAAAATTTTGAGCAGCGAAGAAATTCGCAATATGATTACCGCCTTTGGCTGCGGTATTGGCGATGATTTTAATTTGGATAAGGCCCGCTATGGCAAGATTATCATCATGACCGATGCGGACGTGGACGGCGCGCATATTCGCACGTTGCTCCTCACCTTCTTCTATCGCTATATGCAGCCACTAATTAAGGAGGGCCATGTTTATATTGCTCAGCCGCCTCTGTATTTGATTCGTAAGAGTCAGAAGGAGCATTATTATGCTTATAGTGATGACGAGCTGCAGCAAATTCTGGATAAGGTTGGTCGCGATAGCAATCCCTATATCCAACGCTACAAAGGCCTTGGTGAAATGAACCCTGGTCAGCTGTGGGAGACCACGATGGACCCCGCTGCCCGCACAATTCTGCAGGTACAGCTGGAGGATGCTGCTGAGGCAGACACTATTTTCTCCATTTTGATGGGCGATAAGGTTGAGCCTCGTCGTCAGTTTATTGAGCAAAATGCTAATAATGTCCGTAATTTGGACCTGTAAGAGTTTTTATAGAGGTAAGACAAATGGTAAAAATTAAAAAGGGCCTTTCTGATGCAGATATGCTGAAGGGCTTTAACGAAAACCTAACCTTTGAAAATGGCATGTATGCTGAAGAAAAGGTTACGCCAAGCAAAATTAAAGGCGCCAAGGCTCCTGTTAAAAAAGAGCTGTTGCTACCGCCGGAAGCGCAAGAGCGTTTAAACCGCTTTTTGCTGGAAATCAGCATGGAATGTCTGCAAAAGAATCAGGGCGGCTGCTCCTGGAAGGTAGCCAGAGAGCAGGACCAAATTATTATTAAGCCCGTTGCTTTAGCAAAAAAATGAGCAGCGATTTTTCTGTGCTTTTGCCTAATGTAAGCATCGTGTTTCACGTGAAACATGGTGCTGCAGAAATGGCAGCTACTCCTGCTCAACCGCAGCAAAAATCTTCTGTGTTTCACGTGAAACATGAGCAACAGGCAAATTTGCTCCTAGCAGGAGGAAGAGAGCCAGCATGCGAGTGGCTTAAACGTGTTGCGCAGGCAAATGCATTAGCTGTGTATTGTGCAGATAAGGGAGTGAATTGTGCTTTAGCTGCACAATTATTGCCCCAATTAGTAGTTGGCGATTGTGATAGCAGCTCCCCTGCTTTTTATGAGCAAGCGCAGGCATTAGGAGCGAAGCTAGAGCTGCATCCACCTGCCAAGAATGACACTGATTTACAGCTTTTACTAAAAAGCTTATCCCCTGCTCCCCTTGTAGCAAGTGGCATTTGGGGCGGTCGCTTTGACCATCTTTTTAGCAATGTATATTCACTGCTACAGTTTAAAAAGCAGCATGATACCCAAGTGCTTTTGGCAGATGAGCACGAATTAATGGTGCTCTTGTGTAGTGAAGAAGAAGTTACTCTCCAATTAGAGCATGCAGAAAAGGTGCAAGCATTATCGCTTATCCCGCTAAGCGCTACAGCAGTAGTAAGCTTGGACGGAGTGCGTTGGCCTCTAGCTAAGGCTGCCTTAAAACAACAGCATCCCTATGCGATTAGTAATGAGGTAATTGCTGAGTATATTCAATGCCTATGCCATGAGGGTGATGTGGGCTTATATATCCATTGGAATGAATAGGCCTAATTGCCTGAGACTGGAAAATTCTAACATGGTGCTCAGATAAGGGTAGATTTTGTAAATAATAAAATAATATTATGATAATATGAGGGGATTTGTGTGGAAAATTTTATTGGGTCCTTGGACCCTCTAACAATTTTATTTTTAGTTGTAGCAGGCTTTATTTCAGCCTTTATTGATTCAACAGTTGGTGGTGGCGGTTTAATTTCCACCCCTGCCCTGCTCAGCCTAGGACTTCCTGTTCCCTACGCTTTAGGCACGAATAAGGTGGCTGCCTCCGTGGGTGCCTTCACCAGCGTTATTTCCTTTTGGCGCGCCGGCAAGATTAAAAAAGCAGCGTTAGCCTTGATGCCCCTGTCCTTCATTGGTTCAGCCTTGGGTGCTTATGTGGTGTACTTATTGCCGGAAAAGCTGATGAAAAATATCATCGTAGTGCTTTTGGTGGCTGTAGCCATTTACACCTATCGACGCAAGGATTGGGGCGACACCGGTACTGTGCAAAAGCTGGGGATGCAGGCACTAATCGGCGCCTTTATCATGGCCTTTGGCATGGGCTTTTATGATGGCTTTTTTGGCCCCGGTACTGGCTCCTTCCTCATCTTTGGGTTCCTGTATTTGGGCTATGATTTCGTTACTGCAGCAGGTAATGCCAAGGCACTAAACTTTGCCAGCGGTGTGGGTGCGCTGGTAGCCTTTGCTATGAGTGGCACCATCGTGTGGAGCTATGGCTTGATAATGGCTAGTGCGATGGTTGTTGGTGCCCTGTGTGGATCGCGCTTAGCTATCAAAAAAGGCGCCTCCTATGTGCGCCCGCTGTATTTATTGGTAACTACGCTGCTTATTGGTAAGCAGGTTTACGAAATTTTGTTTAAATAAAGCTTTTAAAGGTGCAGCTACTAAACTAGGAAAATATTTAGAGAAGTTAATATTGAAATTTGCAAATAAATTTAACTTAGATGTAGATTGAATTGAAAGAAAGGTGATTGCATGGATAATTTAGAGCCCACTACCGGTAAGGTTTTGCCGGTGTATATCGAAGATGAAATGCAAAAATCATACATTGATTATGCAATGAGCGTTATTATCCAACGTGCTTTGCCCGATGTACGCGATGGCTTGAAGCCAGTTCACCGCCGCATTCTGTATGCGATGCAGGAAGCAGGCATGACTCCGACCAAGCCCTATAAAAAATCAGCACGTATTGTCGGTGAAGTTTTAGGTAAATATCATCCGCACGGTGATATCTCTGTTTATGATGCTATTGTGCGTATGGCACAGGATTTTTCTATTCGTTACCTGATGGTGGATGGCCATGGTAACTTTGGCTCCATCGACGGCGATAGCCCGGCAGCAATGCGTTATACGGAAGTACGTATGGCTAAGATTGCCGAAGCTATGCTGGAGGATATCGAAAAGGATACTGTTGATTTCGTACCTAACTATGATGAATCCATGAAGGAGCCTTCCGTGCTGCCCTCTAAGGTACCTGCACTTTTGATTAATGGTAGTGCCGGTATCGCAGTTGGTATGGCGACTAATATTCCTCCCCATAATCTGTGCGAGGTTGTTAATGGCCTAGTAATGCTCATCGATAATCCCGATGTAGAAATTCCCCAGCTGATGACTGCTATTAAAGGCCCGGACTTCCCCACCGGTGCCTGTATTTTGGGTAAGGAAGGCATCAATAATGCTTATACCACCGGTCGTGGCGTAGTAAAGATTCGAGCTAAGGCTACTATTGAGCCTGCCAATAAGGGTAAGCATAATATTATTATTTCCGAAATCCCCTATCAGGTAAATAAAGCAAATTTAATCAAGGATATTGCTCAATTAGTTAAGGATGGTGCTATTGAGGGCATCACCCATATCGACGATTATTCTAACCTAAAGCATGGCATTCGTATTGTTATCGAGCTGAAGAGTGATGCTGTTCCTGATGTTGTTTTGAACCAGCTGTATAAGCACACTGCTTTGCAAAGCTCCTTTGGCATTATTATGCTGGCCTTGGTTAATGGCCAACCCCGCATTTTAAATCTCAAGCAGATTTTGGAGTATTATCTGGCTCACCAAAAGGACGTTATTACACGTCGTTCCCGCTACGAGCTGGGTAAGGCAAAGGATAGAGCCCATATCTTAGAGGGTTTAAAGATTGCTCTGGATAATCTGGATGCAGTGATTAGCACCATTCGCAGCAGTGCTACTGCAGATATCGCGCGTACAAGCTTGATGGAACGCTTTAATTTAAGCCAACGTCAGGCCCAGGCTATTTTGGATATGCGTCTGCAACGCTTAACGGGCTTGGAGCGCAAAAAGATTGATGACGAATATGTCGATGTTTTGGAAACCATCGATTGGTTAGAAAGCGTACTGGCTGATGAACATAAAGTCATGAACATTATTAAAGAGGATTTGCTGGAAATGAAGAAGAAGTTCGGTGATGAGCGCCGCACAGAAATTTCCCACGATACCTCTGAAATGGATGTGGAGGACTTGATTGCTGAGGAAGATATTGTCGTGACAATTAGCCATCAAGGCTATATTAAACGCCAAACCCTGGATACATTCCGCAACCAAAAACGTGGTGGTATGGGTAAAACAGGTGGCAGCGGCAAGAAGGAGGACTGCGCTGAGCATCTCTTCCTCTCCACTACCCACCATAATATTTTGTTCTTTACTAATAAAGGACGTGTATATCGTCAAAAGGGCTACGAGATTCCGGAGGCAGGCCGCACTGCCAAGGGTACTGCCATTATCAACCTGTTACCCTTGGAGCAGGGCGAGAAAATTACGGCAGTTATTCCGGTAAAGGAATTTGTGGATGAGCAGTATATGTTCATGGCTACCAATAAGGGCACGGTGAAGAAGACCAATTTGAAGGATTTGGAAAGTGCCCGCAAGATTGGCCTCGTAGCTATTAACCTTGATGATAATGAAGATTTGATCGGTGTTGAGCTCACTGATGGTAATAGCGAAATTATCTTGGCTACCCGCAATGGCCTTGCTATTCGCTTTGATGAGCAGGATGTGCGCGCCATGGGACGTACTGCTCATGGCGTAAAAGGTATTTCCTTAAATTATGGCGATGAGGTTGTAGCTATGGATAGTGTGCCCAATGAGGAATATGAGGTACTAACTGCAACTGAATTTGGCATGGGCAAGCGTACTGCAGTCAGCGAATATCGTAAGCAAACCCGCGGTGGTAAGGGCATTATCAATATCAAGATTACCGAAAGGACAGGTCTTGTAGTTGGTATGAAGGTGATTAATCCTGCTCAGGAAATCATGATGATTACTGCCGGTGGCATCATTATCCGTATTGATGTGGATAGCATTTCCCAATATGGCCGCAATGCTCAGGGTGTAAAGCTGATGACCTTAAGTGAAAATGATAAGGTTGTTTCCTTGGCAACTATTCACCACGAAGAAGAGTAAATTACAAAGCAGCATTTTTATTAATGCTTGAGGGTAATTTGCAATTAAAAAGAGGCGTTCCCTAAATGGGAGCGCCTTTCCTTATGAGTATTTCTAAAGCGAAAAGGATGGATTAGCTAATGAAATGTTTTTTAGATGAATACAATAAAAAATATTTATCAATAGCGTTGCCAGCTGCGTTAGAAGGTATTTTTATGACAGTGCTGCAGGCGGCTGATTTAGTTATGGTAGGAGCCTTGGGCTCCACTGCTATTGCAGCTGTAAGCATATTTATGCCCCTGCGCTTAGTATTGCTTACCTTCGCCCGCTCCCTCGCCTCTTCTATCACGATTCTCACTGCTGGAAAATTTGGTGCTGGTGATGAAGCAGGCATCCAAGCATTATTACGTCAATCCTTTACGATTACTCTTTTAGTGATGGGTCTGTTGCATATCGGCTTTTTTTGCTTCTTTAAGGAGCTGGTGCTGCTTATGGGAGCGAAGGCTGATTATGTACAATTAGCAGTGGACTATGGCTTAATAGCAACCCTTGCCGTATATATATCCTGTCTATCACTGTCAGTACAGGCAATTCAGTTAGGTATTGGCGAGACCTCTGTGATTATGAAGAGTAATATTGCTGGTAACCTGGTCAATATTTGTTGTAATTTTGTTCTAATTACCGGTATTGGCTCTTTTCCTGGCTTAGGTGTGCGTGGTGCTGCTATAGGCACAGTAATCGGCTCCTTAGTTACCTTGGGGATAACGTTGTGGATTATGGGACAAAGTAAGTATTATGCTCATAGCCTGTGGCAGCTGCCTAAGAAAAGATTTTGGCGGGAGTTCAAGCCCGTTTTCTGCGGTATTTTCAGTGAGCTGGGAGCCGAACGCATCGGTATGGTCATTTATGCACGTGTCACAGCTGATTTAGGTACCTTGGCCTTTGCCGTGCATTCAATTTGTTATAATATCAGTGATTTTGGTTTTGACTTTATCTTTGGCTTTGCCAAAGCGAATATGGTCTTGGCTGGTCAAGCCTGTGGCAAACAGGATTATGAAGAGTGGCGCAAATTTAGAAGTGTTGGCCTACGATGGGGTGTTGTTTTAGCCACTATTTTTGGTCTTGTCATCCATGTGTTTTGGGAAGAAATTTTTACCTTGTATAGTAAGGATGTCCAAGCTCTAGAATTAAGCTATGCAGTAATGTTAATGGTAGCATGGCATTTTTATTTGACCTCTCAAACACTTATAACAGGTAGTATTTTGCGCGGTAGTGGTAAAACTACGATAGTAGCGGCTATTTCATTTGTTTTGATAACAGTTTTAAGACCGATGATGACTGCGGCAGCAGTATATTATTTACACTGGGGTATAGTGGGTGTATGGCTGGCCATTTGTCTGGACCAGATTCTACGCTCTAGCTGCTTTACGTATATTCTTTATCGCATTAAAGAATTGCCCCCTACCCTTAGCAAAGCATAAAAAAAGGCGTTCTTCCTAACTTAAGGAAGAACGCCTTTTTATAATATCACCAGCCTACGCCAATCCAGGGTCTGCGATGATGGTGATGTCCACCACCTATACCGATACCAATGCCTATGGGAAAATCTACACCCCTGCGACTGGGTTTTTCGCGCAGAATTTTCATAAACCAAAAGCGGTAAATCTTGACATTATTTTCGAGCTTACGAGGTTGGTCAACATCGGTAATGATCTTATAGCCATTAAAATTGTAATTATCAGCTTCATAATCCAAAAGCATTCTGCTCATTTGCTCATAGGTGGCCTTATTGATGGTATAAAGTCGTAGCATTTCGGTATTAGGTAGCTTTAGGATGAGCTGCTTCCGCAGAGAGCGATTATTAGCTAATTCGCTATAAACCTCGACCTGCTCCTCCTTAATCTTGATATAGAGTAGATCCTCACCAAGATCAGCATTTTTTAAACGTTGCTCCATTTCATCTACACTAATAATAGCTATAGGCTGAGGAGATTCCATATTCTTGCTTGGCTTTTTTTCTTCAGCAAAAGCGGATAATGATAAAGAAAAAAGCAAAATAAAAAGTAAATAAAAAGTTTTACGCATGCTATGCACCTCTTTTTCATCTAAGCATAGAAACTGAAATTCACATTAATTCTTCTTCACCATTCTCTAAGAATATGTTATCATATATTGGGGTAAAAGTGTAATGTATTTTTTGTAAATACTTTGGAGGTTGGCATGAAAAAGAAAAATTTACAATGGATTATTATCTGTAATATTTTAGGAGTGGTACTCTTTTTTAGTTGGTATATAACGCA
>CAMFET010000010.1 GCA_945949475.1 uncultured Phascolarctobacterium sp. | reverse complement strand
AAACAGAGCCCATGGAGGAGGAACCGTTGGATTCCAGAACCTCGGATACCAGACGAATTGCATAGGGGAATTCTTCCTCAGAGGGAATTACGGGCTTCAAAGCACGCTCAGCCAATGCACCGTGACCGATCTCGCGACGGCCAGGGCTGCGCAGCGGCTTGGTTTCGCCTACGGAATAAGGCGGGAAATTATAGTGGTGGATGTAACGCTTGGTTTCTTCTGCACCAAGGCCATCCAGAATCTGTGCTTCACGCAGGGGAGCCAAAGCCAAAACATTCAGGATTTGGGTTTGACCACGAGTGAACAAGGAGCTGCCATGCGGACGAGCCAGCAGACCTACCTCGCAGGATACAGGACGAACCTCGTCCAATTGACGACCATCCGGACGAATCTTGTCCACGGAAATGGTACGACGAACGATTTTCTTAACCAGCTTTTGGGTGATGTAAGCAACGTCCTTAGCATTATCAGGATATTTCTCCAGGAATACTTCAGCGATTTCTGCTTTAACCTTAGCTACATTCTCTTCGCGCTCCAGCTTGTTAGCGTCCATCAGGGCGTCCTTCAGCTTTTGAGCACCATATTCTTCAATTTCAGTTACCAATTCAGCAGGAGGAATGTACACAGGTACTTCCATCTTGGTCTTGCCGATTTCAGCAACGATTTTTTCTTGGAATTCAACCAATTGCTTAATTACGCCATGGCCAAACCAAATAGCGTCCAGCATGGTTTCTTCGGATACTTCCTTAGCACCAGCTTCAACCATCAAAATAGCGTCCTTGGTACCAGCTACAGCCAAATTCAGCTCAGAAACTGCTGCTTGAGCAACAGTCGGGTTGATGATGAATTCGCCATTAATCAGGCCTACACGCACACCGGCGATAGGACCGTCAAAGGGAATATCAGAAATAGACAGTGCGCAGGATGCACCGACCATAGCCGGCATATCGGGAGCATTGTCGGGGTCAACGGAAACAGCGGTAGCAACGATTTGTACATCGTTGTGATAGCCCTCGGGGAACATGGGGCGAATAGGACGGTCAATCAGGCGGCTGGTCAAAATAGCCTGCTCGCTGGGACGACCTTCACGTTTAATAAAACCACCGGGGATCTTACCCACAGCGTACATCTTTTCTTCAAAATCAACAGTCAAAGGGAAAAAGTCAACACCCTCACGAGGGGTTTTGGTGCCGGTAACGGCAACTACTACGGCGGTATCACCATAGCGTACTAATACAGCGCCATTAGCTTGTTTTGCGATCTTGCCGGCTTCAATGGTAAGAGTTCTACCGCCAAGGTCCATGCTGTAACTATGCATATTCTTTATGCCTCCTCTTTTATTTTCACACATTGTGCATCAAGTATATATTCTACACGATTTTTGCCAATTCTGCTAGTGTTTTTTTGTAAATTTTAAAATTCCTCCACCACTCTTTTTTAAGAAAGCTGACTAAGGAATTTACATCACATAAATAACCTTAAAATAAACACTACCACAGCGCCAATGGCAGCGAAAACAATAAAGGTTGGCAGCAAAAAGAAAAACAAAGCCAAAATACCACCAAGGATGAGCAGCGTCATCAAAATACTACTGCCACAGCCAAAGGTATGCACCTTAATCCCAGGGGCCTGCTGCTGGCTATAGCCGCCATTATGATAGCCCCTACCCTGGCCCTGCGCATTATCCCGGCCATAGCCCTGGTCACCAGCAGTAACATTTTTATTATCTACTATACTACCATCCTCTTCAATGGTCACACCATCAAAGGCATCGCGCTCATTAGGAGTCAACACCTGGGCATCCACTTCAAAGCGATAATGGCAATAAGGACATTCTAAAGCACCCTTAGCCACCTCACGGCCACAAAATCCACATTTCATTGGTAATCTCCTTCTGCTACATCAGCAGCATCATCAACAAGCCCTCTTCATTGATATAACGAGGGTCATGTGGCTCAAGTAAAAGATTATTTTCTATCTCGTTAGTAGTTCTCGTAATTGTACTCATGGGCACACCGTTGCACATCGTGGAAATATGCTCCGGCTTGTAATTATACACACCATTAGCGCGCACAAAGC
Source organism: uncultured Phascolarctobacterium sp. (assembly GCA_945949475.1). GTDB lineage: Bacteria > Bacillota > Negativicutes > Acidaminococcales > Acidaminococcaceae > Phascolarctobacterium_A. The sequence continues at coordinate 11,878 of CAMFET010000010.1, read as the reverse complement.
AGTTAATAACACCCGCAGCCCAAATCTCCGGCCTACGAATTGCTGCCACATCCTTCTTACTTATAGCCACATAATCGCTCCATAGCTGCTGGGCCAGCTCAATATCATAGGCACTAAAGGCATAGGGACGCATGGAATACCATATTTCCTCACTCACAGCATCCTCAAGCATGGGTGCTGGTTGATAATTATTATGGCAGGTTTCAAAATCAAAGCCATCCATCTTGACATAAGCAGAATATATGAGGGAGATATGGCGGATAAACATGGGATAACGACTAATAAACTCCTTCCAGGAGAGCTCGCCACCCGTGCGTATTGCTGCCCAGTCCTTAGCCTGTTTTACTACCTTCAAAAAGCGTTTAAAGGAGGTTTTAGGAATTTGCAGTCCTCTAAGGCAGTTCATAACCATGGTCTTGTTATAAAAAACATGACCCATAAACACCATATTCTCTGTATTGACTTCATCATCAAAGGGAAGCATCAACAGATAATCCTCCCCGGTGAAGATATTAATGCAGCTATAAAGGCCCTCCTCGGTAAGTCCAGTAACATTAAAAAAGACCAATTCTGCCTTCAAAAGCTCCAGCAGCACATCACGGCTCACCTTGCCATTTTGGCTAAAGCCGATTTCTGAAACGCTATCATAAAAATGCTGCAGGGGGCTCTTATCATTGGCAATCATGCGATAATCAAAGAGGAAATAATCCCAAAAGCATTGGGCATATTCCTCACTACCTGGCTTTTCCTGTACAATGCCCGTCATCAAAATTCCTGCATATAAAAATGTTGCTCTTTCAATGTCCTTTTTATACTTTTTATCATCAAAGAAGGTGCGCAAGGCTTGCAGCAAATTATCTAAGCGTTCACCAATATTTAAAAAGACCTTGGCTGGTAAATCGGGTGTGGAATAAACATTATACCTCTCAAAGCGAGGGTAAAAATGTCCCTCTTTATCAATCATCTGCACTTGGCCATTCACCAAAAGCTTAGCCTTGGCCTCGGCAGGAGCAGTGCAGCTGGAAATAATCCTTTTCTTTTTCAAATGTGCATAAAGCTGCGTCATGGTATCCAAAAAGGAAGCCACCTGCTCCGGTGTGATGAAAAAGTCCGACACATTGCGAGCACACCAGGCCACACAGTCGATAAAGCTCTCCCTAGTCATATCCCCCAAATAGTTATCGGAATTGCCTAGAAAAATACACAGCACTGTGATATGCTCCCAGTCCTTAAACAGCTCCTCTTCACTAGCACCCTGCCAAAGCTTGGTACGCAAAAAGTTTTCCACATAGCTTTGCTGCAGCACCGTATTCCATTCCTCATCCTGGGCATAGAAGTCCGCAACATAGTCAAAAATATTATCCATCGTTTTCTCCATTAGGTGAAATTGGCATCCACCTCGTGATATACCTCCTGCAGGGGCACATTATGCTTTTTGGCAGCTGCAGCAGCACTTTCATATTCTACCGCATAGCGCTCACCGGCAGGCGTAGCACACACCTTCACCTTAATGGGCCCATACATGGTATTAACCTCCTCCTCGTGGCGCTCCAAATAGCTGCGCTCCAGCAAGTAGCGTCGAATCCCCAAAGTAGTAGTCTCAGAATAAATAATTGTCTCCATAGCTGCAACCTGAGTAAGACGGCATAGCACTTGTAATTGGTAAGCAGGGCGATTCTTCTTCATGTAAATGGGAAGATAGCACACATCAAGAGCACCGGCCTGCAAAAGCAAATCCATCACATAGCCCAGCTTTTCACCGGTAATATCATCCAGATTAGTCTCCAGCTTATAAACTGTCTCACTGTTAGGTGCATCATCACCATAGCCAAATTTATTAGACATAAGTTTTGACAGACCCTTTATGAAAGGATCTTCGTCACTTTGTTCACTCATAATATCAAGAATCTTATCATCAAGCTCCTGCATCTCTTCCTCTAAAACATCCTCGGCAACGGCTCTGGATCTCTTCAAATGTTCTTTCATATCGGCCTCTACCTCCTCAGGAGTTCTTTCCTTATAATCAGGGTGCTCAGCAGCCTCTGCCTCAAAAACAGTATTATATTTACTTTCACCCTTGTAAATAGCAATCATATCCGGCAATTTATCGATTTTTCTCTCCAGCACCTCTTCATTCTCCAGCAACGCCTTTGCAATTTTCTTATCTTGCTTCTTTACATCTGCAGTCCGTTCCAAAAGAATGCTAGCACGCAAAACGCTAGGGAATTTATAATTACGTTTACCAGCACCATGACCATATTCGAGAAGGCTAAATGCACCAGGCAGTCTAGCCACACGCAGTGCAGCTACTGCCGCAGCACCGGTTGGAGTCACAAATTCGCCCTCCACAGGCATAATCACACGAGGAATTTTATACTTTTTAAGAATATAGGCAGTTGCAGGCACGGGAATGGGCAAAATGCCGTGTTGGCAGCGAATTGTGCCCTGGCCCTCACGTACTTCAACAGTAAGAATCTCTTTCAGCCTTAAGTTATCAAAGCATACAGCAATGGCAATAACATCCACAATAGAATCCAGTGCACCCACCTCGTGGAAATGCACCTTTTCCTTGGAAACACCATGAGCAGCAGCCTCGGCCTCGGCCAAAATATCAAAAATTTTCAGGGCAATTTTTCTTGCTCTTTTAGTCATATTCACCTGATTGATAATCTCCATCACATCCTTAAGAGTGCGATGCTCATGGTGATGCTCGTGTACAATATCATTATTCTCTTCAGACTGGTACTCATGATTGCTCAAAATATGTGGCTGATGTGCTTGCAAAAATTCATGACCAGGCTGTACCTCATGCTCATGCATATAATCATGCTCGCTATAATAGCCGTCATGATAAGCACTTTCGTTGCCATGGTCCAATAAATGCTCATTTTCCGGCATATGGCTTGGCAATTTATGCTCGTGAAAATGCTCATCATCCTCGTGTAGATCACCATGCAAATATTCCATATCATGGTCATGATTTTCGTGTTCACCATCTAAGATCACATCAAAGCTACAGCAATCCAAGCCATCCTTATCCACACGACTGATTTTATAGGTAAAGCCCTTGTCTGGAATACTTTGCAGAGCCTCGTCCAAAGCTTCGCGGTCCGCACCCAAATCCAGCATGGCTGCAACCAACATATCGCCGCTAATACCAGCGTTACATTCTAGAAATAAAGATCTCATGATATGTACCCTCCCTTGATCGTTAAATAACATATTGATTTATATCTATCGAAAAATAGCGATAATTGCTTACTGATTAGCTAATTACTCAATCGCTGATTCTATTCCCTCTCACCGCAAGGCGATTAATCTGGGTTGCAATATAACCAGCGCCATAGCCATTATCAATATTGACTACTGATACACAATTAGCACAGGAATTAATCATTGTTAAAAGGGCTGCCACCCCATGGAAGCTTGCCCCATAGCCCACGCTCGTCGGTACCGCAATCACCGGATTACGCACTAAGCCACCAATAACACTCGCCAGTGCACCCTCCATACCAGCCACTGCCACAATGCAATTTGCCTGCTGCAGCGCCTCCATCTTCGCTACCAAACGATGCAGACCGCTCACGCCCACATCATAGTGCCGCTCCACCTGCGCGCCAAAAAACTCCGCTGTCTGCGCCGCCTCCTCGGCCACAGGTACATCGGCCGTACCCGCAGTACATACGGCGATCAAGCCCTCGCGCTGTTTATTTGGCTTTTCAAGCTTCAGCGTTTTCGCTAGCGGCGAATAGACAATCTCTGGCACCACCTGGCGCACCAGCTCCGCCTGTGCCGGCGTCGCTCTCGTACCAAAAACCTCGCCCTGCTCCGCTAGTAAGCGCACATAAATCGCTTGCAAATACGCGGCAGGCTTATTAGGACAATATATAACCTCCGGAAAGCCGGAGCGAAGCTCTCTATAAGTATCTAGCTTAGCATAGCCCATATCCTCGTAAGCCTTGCGATTAAAATAACGCTCCGCTTCCTCAATGGACATGCTGCCATTTTGCACAGCCTCAAGCACAGTCTTAGAGTCCACTGTCCTTCCTCCTTCTATAGCAAGGACTTAGTCCACAGCTGCGAACTAAGTCCCCCTAAAATATTCTATTTAATTAAAGCAAGCAGCTAACTATAATAGCTATATTATTTTCACAGCAAATTCTTAACTACGGCCAGCTCCATCTTATCAGAGGAAATAATCTCGGTATGCAGCACCGGCAAATCCTTCAAGGCCAGCATCCGCGGCGGAATCTCAGTGCCAGTCTTCGCATTAAGCTCGGCCAAATTAGCAAAGGGATCTGCACCTGCAGGCTGAGTATCATCTAAAGCATCCAGCACACTATCCGCAAATTTATAGGGGCTAGCAGTGGAAAGCACAATGGAATAGGTGTCATCGCTGGTCAGGAAGCGATACTTCTCCAGAGCACGCCAAGCCACCGCAGTATGAGTATCCATTAAATATTTATAGTCACCATAAATGCGGCCAATGGCCTCCTTGGTCTCCAGCTCATCCACCCAAGCACCAAAGAATTCTGTTTGCACGCGTTTTAAAACGTCATTATCAATTTGGTAGACGCCCTCAGTATTCAAGCGCTTCATATAGCCAGCTACCAAAGCTGCATCCTCATCGGTAACATTATACAGCAGACGCTCCAAATTACTGGAAACAAGAATATCCATGGAAGGAGAAATAGTCTTAAAGAATTCACGACGTTTGTCATAAGTACCAGAATTGATAAAGTCTGTCAAAACCTTATTACTATTAGATGCACACAGCAAGCGCTCCACGGGCAGGCCCATCAGCTTAGCATAGTAGCCGGCCAGGATATCACCAAAATTGCCAGTGGGAACAACAAAGTTCACCTTATCGCCAAAAGCAATTTTACCAGCAGCAACTGCATCCACATAAGCACTGAAATAGTATACAATCTGCGGCACTAGACGGCCCCAGTTGATGGAGTTAGCAGAAGAGAAGGTAAAGCCATTTTTAGCCAGCTCATCACTAAGCACCTTGTTGCCAAAAATTTCCTTTACGCCGCGTTGAGCATCGTCAAAATTACCTTCAATGCCAAAAACCTTCACGTTTTTGCCCATTTGGGTAATCATTTGACGCTTTTGAATATCGCTTACACCCTCACTGGGATAGAAAACGATAATTTGGGTGCCCTCCACATCAGCAAAGCCTTCCAAAGCAGCCTTACCGGTATCACCGGAGGTAGCTACCAAAATAACCACCTTATTAGTCTCGCCTGTTTTTTTCATGGAGCGAGTTAAAAGATGGGGCAAAAGCTGCAGCGCCATATCCTTAAAGGCGGAGGTAGGACCATGCCACAGCTCCAGCACTGCAGTATTATCATTCACCTGCACCAAGGGCACAGGATTATCACCAAATTTTTCCTTGGCATAAGCAGTATTCACACATTCGCGCAGCTCATCCTCACTAAAATCTGTGAGGTATTGTAAAAGCACATCCACAGCTCTTTCGGTATAGGGCTTCTTAGCCATGGCTTTAATATCCCCCATACGCATTGTCGGAATACGCTGGGGCACAAACAAGCCGCCATCCTGAGCTAAACCACGAGTAATTGCATGAGCTGAGCTCATTAAATCAGTTTTCCCTCTTGTACTAACATATAACATAAAAAACCTACTTTCCTAAGATAAAATTGGCTATCTATTTCTCTAAAAATTACTATTCAGACATTCTACAAGTTAATTCTATCACAACTAGCCCGCCACTACAATACTTTAGGCAAAAATCAGCGGTGCCACCGTCGCATTTGTTGCCCTTTGTAAATCTGCAGGTGCAGCCACAATCTGCATGCCCCGCTGTCCCGCACTAATAGCAATTTCGGGCCAATTATTGCTCGTCACATCCATATAGACCGGGTAATTCTTTTTGGCTCCTAAAGGAGAGCAGCCACCACGAATATAGCCAGTTAAGGGCAGCACCTCCTTCAAGGCTACCAGCTCAGCTCTTTTGTTGCCACTAACCTTGGCCAAGGCCTTCAAATCCAGCTCAGCATCACCCGGAATAACGGCGAACATCACACCATTTTTATCGCCACGCACACACAGTGTTTTAAAAACCTGCGCAGCCGGCATGCCCACCTCCTGTGCCACATGCACTGCATCCAAATGCTCCTCATCCACAGCATATTCTATTAATTTATAGTCTATCTTGAGCTCGTCCAGCTTGCGCGCTGCATTGGTTTTTTTATTGTGTTTCATGCCAGAAAGCCTCCTTAACACTAGAGAAATTATCCTATCTCTGCTATAATAGCACTAGATATACCCCAAATGCAAATATTTTTGGGAAAAAGCGGAAGGTAAGCAAAGTGAAGATTAAGATTATCTGTGGGCAGCTGGAAATTGTTCCCGGCCGTCCTGATGTAAACTACCAAAAAATTATTACTGCCATCAATGCAGCCCGCCAGCAACAGGCTGATATTTTGCTGCTGCCGGAGATGGCACTGCCGGGTTATTTAATTGGCGATGTATGGGAGCAGCAAACTTTTTTAGATGATTGCGACTATTATTGCCAAGAGATTATCAAGGCTAGCCATGATATTTGTATTGCCTTTGGCAGTGTGGCTATGGAAAAGGATAAATTGAACGAGGATGGCCGTTTGCGCAAATACAACGCGGCCTTTGTTTGCCAAAACGGCACTCTAGTAGGCGGCTATCAAGGACGCAGCTTTATCATTAAAAACTCCCTACCCAATTACCGCGAGTTCGATGATTGTCGTTATTTTTACAGCCTACACAAGCTGTGTGCCGAAGAAGGCGCCAGCGTGGAGCAAGCGCTGCAGCCAGTCACCATTACTATTCGTGGCACCAAGGTTAAGCTGGGCATTATGCTGTGTGAGGATGGTTGGACCGAAAATTACCATCTCAATGTGCCCCAAACCCTCGCCCACAATGGTGCGCAGCTTTTGTGCAACCTTTCCTGCTCTCCCTATACCCTGGGCAAAAACCGCAAGCGTAACCGTCTTTTTAGTGCCCAAGCCAAGCAAGCAGGCATTCCCCTCATCTATTGCAATAACGTGGGCATTCAAAATAATGGCAAAAATGTTTTTACCTATGATGGCTGCACCTCCGCCTACAATGGCGATGGCGCTTTAATTAGCTCCGCCGAAATGTATGCAGATACGCTGCTAGAGCTAACCTGGGATACAGAAGCTAATTGCATTATCCCCAGCTGCCCACCTGCTAGCTTACCTGAGGAGCCAGAGAATATCTATCATGCCATCAAATATGGTACCAGCAAATTTTTGCAGCAATGTGGTATCCAAAAGATGACCATTGGCCTCTCAGGCGGCATCGACAGTGCTGTTACGGCCGCTCTATACGCCGATATTTTAGGTCCCGAGAACGTACTCCTTTTGAACCTTCCTTCCCGCTACAACTCTACTACTACCCAAAATTTGGCCTATAGCTTAGCCAAAGCCCTAGGAGCCAATTATGCCGTGCTCCCCATCCAAGAGAGCTATGAGCACACTGTGGACCAACTAAGCAACACTGCTATTACCAATCTAACTACTAGTGAACATTTCAACCTAAGCTTGAGCGGCCTAGTAAAGGAAAATATTCAAGCGCGCGACCGTGGCGCACGACTCATCGCCGCTGCCGCAGCTGCATTCGGCGGTGCCTTTAGCTGCAACTCCAACAAGGCTGAGCTGGCCGTTGGCTATGCCACCTTCTACGGTGATATTGCCGGTGCCATCGCCATAATCGGTGATTTGTGGAAGCACCAGGTGTACGCTTTAGGCCGTTATTTAAACGAAGCTGTTTTTAAGCGGGAAGTGATTCCCAATGCTATTTTCACCATTCGCCCCAGTGCTGAGCTAAGCGATGCGCAAACCGTGGGTAAGGGTGGAGACCCGCTCGTTTATCCATATCACGATTATCTATTGCGTGCCTTTATCGAAAACTGGCACAAAACTACCCCCGCCGACATTTTGCGCTGGTACAAGCAGGGCATCCTGGCCCAGGAGCTGGGCTGCAGTGAAAGCGCACTGTCCGAGGCCTGCCCCAATGCCGAAGCACTTATTGCTGACCTAGAGCGCTGGTGGAAGCTGTTCGCCGGCTTTGCCGTTGCCAAACGCATCCAGGCTCCACCGGTGCTGTCACTCACCAAACGTTCCTTTGGCTACGACCATCGAGAAGCACAGCTCACCCCTTATTTCTCGCGCGAGTACTATCAGCTGAAGAAAGAGTTGATACACCATGACTAATTTTGACAGAGCGATATTTATAGAAAAGTCCAAGCAGCTTTGCCTGCAATCCTTCTGGGCTTATTTTGTCGAAAATGATATGGACAAAAGCTCTAGCGCTATGCCAGCAGACCGCTTCAAATCCTTCTGCGTGAGTACACTTACTAAGCATGTGCATTACACTGATTTTATGGATTACCTGCTCCCCACCAAGGAGTATGAACATAATGCCCTGGTCGAGGATGTACAGCTGCACATCCCCTTTGCGACTGATGAGCTTTGCATTGTCTTCTTAACAGCCAAGCTGTTCTTTCTCATCGACAATGGCTACAAAATTCAGTTTAATGTGCGTATTTCCTATGTAGTCGTGCAAAAGCAGGGTCAGCTAGAAATTTTGCATCTGCATTTTTCTATGCCGCATAAAAATATTCGTACTATGTATCTGCAGGCTCAGGATGAGGATAGCACTATCTATATTAATGCACCGTCCGAGCAAAACACCGAGGGAGCCGCTACAGCAGCTGGTATGTACTCACCTAACGGTCTCATCTTTTACCAAATCTCCGGCAAGGAGCAGATAAATTTAGTTAACGACTCCCTGCTCAAGCTCTTGGGATATAAATGCAACAAGGATTTGCTGGCCCACACTGAAGGCTGCCTAGCTAAGCTCGTGCTACAGCAGGATTGGCCGCGTATCCAAAAAAAGCTGCAGCAGCGCCAGCAGGGCAAGGTTTTTAATCTAAATGTGAGCTTTTTGCATAAGGATGGCACTCCCATTAAGGTGCTGTTGCGCGGTAATTATGTGGAAACTCATAATCAATTCTTCATTCTTAGCCTCACACCCCTGCTGCTGCCACAGGAACAGCTTCCTAGTTGCAACACCGCTCTTATAAAGCCAAATCCAGAGGATTATAGCATTCCCTATGAGCTATTTTTGAAAATTGCTCTGGATATTTTTACACAGTACGGGAGAGAAAAAGGCATTCCCCAGCTTTTGAAGCTAACTACCACTGTGCTCAATGCCCATAGTGGCTGGCTTTGTGATGTGCGTGACCTTAATGCTCCCCTTAAGCTATTTTGTAATTACACCGTTCCCGGATACAAGAAGCTTACACCCTTAAATCTTCCGGGGCGCTGCGTTCTGCAGCTGTGCCATAAGTATTCAACCTTCGCTTATAATTCCCCGCAAGAAATGCCCCACCCTATTCAGGATCTTTGCCAGCAGCAGGGTATAACTTCCTTTATGTGCAGCATTATATCCGTAGCTGAGCAAGAGAGCTTTATGCTTTTTTTTCAACGCCAAGAAAAAGCTAAACCTTGGACAGCGAATGAAAAGAAAATCATGCATTATACTAGCAAAATGTTCGCTTTGCTGCTTAATAGATATTTCCAAAAGCATACCCTTAGCGGAGATGGAGGTGCGCCATGACTAAAATCCTTGCCTATTCCCTTGCACCCCAAGCACTCGAGCAGCTTCTGGCCTACAGCACTCTCTTTGATTTGCATTTTCAAATTTGCTCTACCCAGGCCCAGCTCTTGGCTGCCTATGCCAATTTTAAGCCACACTGCTTTTTGGTACAAAGTGAGCAGCCTACAGTAACTGAGCTCAAGCTTGTCAAAAAGCTCTCCCCCGTTCTACCCGTCTTTGCCGTTACCAATAGCACTGACGAAAGAGTGGGCCTGCGTCTTTTAGATGGTGGAGCCGACTATCTGGTACACCTTCCCTGTGGCAGTGTAGAGCTTTATTACCAAATCAAGAATTTTTTGCGCTTAACCAAACAGGCCAACCAAAACAATAGTAAAATCATGCACTTAGGCGATGTGCAAATCTTTCTGCATAATAATCAGGTTATGCTTAAGGGTGAGCTTTTGCCGCTTACCGCTACAGAATTCAAGCTTTTGCTCGTTTTTGCCAATAATCTGAACCAAATTGTCACCATCGACAAGCTCTATCAAGAGGTTTATCCTCGCAGTGAGGTTAAATACACCAGTCGTGCCTTAAATATGCACATTTCTAATCTCCGCCACAAGCTACAGCTGGAGGAATTTGCTCCCCTGCGTTTGGAAACACGGCGTGGCAAGGGCTTTGGTATGTTCTATAACCAGCCAGTTCATGAAGCTATTGCTGGAGGTGAGGAGAATGACTAATATTTCCTTTGCAGAGCAAGCTAAGCAAAGATCGCTAGACTTCTTCCAAGCCTATGGCGTCGAAAACAATATGGAAAAGGTGCTCAGCTTTTTCTCCAAGGAAAGTGCCTTGATTGGCTGGGGCTCCAAGGAAATCTATTTAGATTATGCGGCAATAGTTGCTACAGCACATCAAAGAATGACCATACCCTTTTTTATGCAGTTTGATGACATCAGTACGGAAATCATTAATGCCACAGCAAACTTCTGCATAGTCATGGTCACTGCCAAGCTTACCTATCATACTGATAGAGGAAACACTGTGCGTGAGCAGGAAAGAGCGACCTTTGTTTATCGTAAGGAGCAGGGCGAACCAAAAATCGTGTATCTACATTCCTCCGCCGCCAAAAAAATCCAAGCTTGGGGCATAATCCAACCCCTGGAGCATGGTGTGGAAGCTACACGCCGTTTGAGGCAGCTGGAATGTGACCGTTCTATGGCCATCGATATGTGCGAGCATACTCCTAATGGTCTCCTTTACTGCTGCATCGGCGAGCATTTCCCCTTTATTTATGCCAATCAGGCTCTGTGTGATATCTTGGGCTTTAAGGATTTTACAGAGCTAATGGAGTATACCAAGGGTATGATGGAAGCTTGTATCTATCAGGCTGATATAGAGCGTATCCAGCATATCCTTGTTAGCTTTACCAATGGCATTCCCTACACCATCAATTATCGCCTGCTCACTAAGCAAGGCCAGGTAAAATGGATTATAGAACGCGGTCGCTATGTGCTTGATGCAGATACGGGTGAGGAATATTATATCTGCACCATCATTCCCCTAGAGCTTGAGCAGGATGATTTTTCCTACGGCAATTTAGTGGATTATAGTTATATTGAAAATGCTCCCCTTTCCATCGAGCTTTTTTTGGAGCAAACACTGGATTATATGAGCTTTAAAGAGCGTCCCGCTGTTTGTCAAAAGCTTTTGCAGCACTGCTGCGAAACCCTGCAAGCATCCGGTGCCGTGCTTTATTCCCTTAAGGAGCAAGATAAAAGGTTTAAAATCATCCACTATTTTGATAAAGCCAATTTACCCATGCGCAATATCTATAGTCATCTTTCCTGGGACTCCGTTGCTACCTATTTTGAAGAAGCTGGCTTTAGTCTTTGTTCTGATATCAATAATTTTCCTAATAGTGCGTTTCATTGTCTTGGGAAGGAAGGTCTACGCTCCTGCATCAGTAAGGTTATTACTATCCAAGGTGAGGATGCCTACCTACTCTCTATTTATCACCGTGGCAAGGCCCACACCTGGACAGAAAATGAGCAGGATCTTGTTGAGCAGGCAGCTAAGCTCTTCAGCCTGCTGTTGGACGAAGAATTCTAGTCGCAGTTTTGTCCCTACTACGGCTGCAAGCCTATTTTTATGCTAAGCCTTTATACAAGTTCAGAGCTGCAAAAACTCCATCCACTAGCCGTAAAGCTTGTGAGATGGAGTTTTTCTATTCATGCTTAACAAAAAACTGATAATA
>CAMFET010000009.1 GCA_945949475.1 uncultured Phascolarctobacterium sp. | reverse complement strand
GCCATGGCCATAGCCAATACTAAAGATTTTTTCATGATACGTCACACTCCTAAAACTGTAATCTTCTAATTAGTTTTACAAGCACAGTTTCCTCGTTTCCTGTTCTTATCAGAACTAATTATCATCTAGATTATATCTCAGTAAGTATATAAAAGCAAGTAGTTTTTAGATTATTTTTCCTTATATTTCACATCATGGTAGAGATAAAAAAGTAGTCCCCAGCAAGCAGCTAGGGACTACTATAGAATATTATGAAATACTATATTTACTTAATAAGCCAGCGGCAAACGCATTTGATGCCACACCACATTACCATGGGTGGAGCCGGAAATACCCTCGTCCACAAAGCCAAATTTAGCATAATAATGCACCAGCTTCTCTTTGCAGGTGAGCACCACACCCCGGCGACCCTGCTCCTTGGCGGCCTTGATAACCTCTTGTACTAAAATAGCAGCATAGCCTTGACAGCGATATGCAGGCAGAGTATTGAGGCCAAAAATCATCTGCCAAGCACCCCGCTCATTATGCATGGACGCTTTTTCGTACATCTCATCAGTTAAATCAGCCTCATCCGTCACAAAGCCATCCACAAAGCCAATGAGCTTCGCTTCGCTTGCATCCTCAAAAAGCAGCCAAAAATGGTTGCCATAATGCTGCAGGCGCCCCACAAAGGCCTCCTTGGTCGCAGCCTCCGCCGGCAGGAAGCACTGCGCCTCCACCGCTGCCACCATCTCTAAATCTTTAATCGTTGCTGTGCGGATAAACATTTACTCAAAACGGCCCTTGAGGACAATTTGCTTATCCAAAATAGCAACCTTGCCTTTAGCAAAGAGGGTATCGATATCAAGCTTTTCATCCAGCACTAAAAGGTCTGCATCCGCGCCAACAGCCACGCAGCCCTTTACGCCAGCCTTGCCCAGCAATTCAGCCGGGGTTGAGGTCAACAGCTTGATGGCTTCTTCCAAGGGCAGGCCTCTGCGCACTAAGCTCTTGATGGTCAGGTGCAAATATTTGGGAGAGCAATAGGTCAGGCCAATGCATTCGCCCTTATCATTGAACTTAGGCTGGGAGCCAAAGGCATCACTGCTCATGGTCAGATGGTCGGTGCTCATGCCCTCCCAGCTGAGGATTTCCATGATTTTTTCTGCACCCAGCTCCATATCCTCATCGGTGCTGCCGGCAGTCATATCAAAATAACCACCCCTGCGCACCAGCTTCGCACCCTCTTCCATCAGCTCGTGGGTGCGCAGCATATGCGTTGGTAAAAAGTTCTTAGCCGGAATATCGGCATTATCCAAGGCATAGAACAGCGGGTCCAGCTTGCCTTTGCCACTGCCCATATGCATGGTTACCAAGCCGGCCACATTGGCCAGCATGCCGCCACGACGGGTAGCAGAGCCAATGGCAATCAGCTCTTCGCCCTGAGGGTTGGAGCTGCGATGGTCGGATACGGCAATCTTGGTACCAATAATCGGCGGCACCATCATGATATCCTTTTCCACAGAGCCGGTAATGGTGGGAGAGGGCAGGCCATAGGCGCCGGTCAGGCAGTAGGCTGTGATGCCCTCTTCGGTCAAGGCACGCGCCTTAGCTACTAGATTCTCAACGCTTCTGGTAACACCATCGGTGCCCAAAAGGCCCAACACAGTGGTAATACCACAGCTGGTAATCTGGCTCAGCATTGCCTCCGGCACACGGGAAGCAGGACCCTGCTCACCACCGCCACCAGTAATATGCATATGCATATCAATATAGCCGGGAAGCAGCTTTTTCCCAGTCAAATCAAATATTTCTACTTCCGGCAAACCCTCGTAGCCTGTAATCTCGTCTTCAATACGGACCACCTTATCGGCAATAACTAAAACATCCTTTTTTCCTAAGTATGCAGGAGCATAAACCTCTGCATTCTTTAATAATGTAATCAAATGTATCACTTAACCTTTCACAAACTGCTGCCTAAAGCAGCAGACAGCTTATTTATTCTCGTCCTCCAGCTTAGCAATACCAATGCCAGTATAGCCATAGAACAGGGCAATAACAAAGCCGATGTAGCAGAGAATAGCCCAAGGAGCATAATCCAAGGTTTCAATACCGGTGCAAGCGGTCATATAGGCACCTGCTGCAGACCAGGGAACCAAGGGCACAAATACGGTGCCGGCGTCCTCCAAGGTACGGGACAGGTTCTTGGCAGCTAAGCCCCTAGCCTTATAAGCGTCACGGAACATTTCGCCAGGAATCAAAATGGACAGATAGGAGTTACCGGTGCACAGGCCCATGGTCATGCAGGAGGCAACGGTAGCAGCAACTAGGTCGCCAGTGGTCTTGGCAAAGCCCAAAATCTTTTGCAGCACTACTTCAAGGCAGCCAGCACGGCTCATGATGCCAGCAAAGCAGAAGGCACAGAATACCAGCAGGGTGGTGCCCATAATTTCGGCCATGCCACCGCGGTTCAACAGCTTCACGATTTGCGGAGCTGCGGTAGCCGCATCAAAGCCGGGGCGCACGATCATCGCAACCTTAAAGCCCTTTACAGTAGCCACCAGCAGGCTCTTCAGGGTGATGTTTTGGAAAATCAAAGCTTCAATGCCTGCCAAAACGGTGGAGCCCATCATAACGGGCAGGGTGGGCTTTTTCATAATGGAGCCAGCCAGAATCATGACAACCGGCAGCAGCAGGAAAATATTAAAATCATACATGGATTCCAATTGCTTCAGCATGGTGCTTACAGCCTCGGAGGAAACATCCTTGCTACCGCTGTTTTGGAAGCCAACTACGGCATAAACTACCAGGGAAATAATGGTAGCCGGAATGGTAGTCCAGAACATATGGCCAATGTGCTCATACAGCTTGGAGCCAGCAGCAACGGGAGCCAGGTTGGTAGTATCGGACAGGGGAGAAATCTTGTCGCCAAAATAAGAGCCAGCGATGACTGCACCAGCAGTAGCGGCCAGATTTACGCCCAAGGTGCTGGCAATACCCATCAAAGCAACACCCATGGTAGCTACGGAGCCCCAAGAGGTACCGGTTACAACGGATACCACAGCAGTAATCAAAAATGCAGTTACCAGCATAAAGGTAGGATTAACGATTTGCACGCCATAATAAATCATCATGGGGATGGTGCCAGCGCACATCCAAGCACCAACCAAAGCACCTACGCAGGTCAGGATCAAAATTGCCGGCATGCCCTTAGCAATCTTTTGGCAGATTTCGTCCATCATTTCATCCCAGGTTACACCCACACGGAAAGCGATGATAGCCGCAATACCAGCTACCAAAAGCAGCAAAGGCTCGGTAGGATAACCTAAATAACCCTTGCCTACGGTTAGAATTACCATCATGGCAATAATAGGAATGATGGATTCAGTGAAAGTAGGCAATCTTCTTGTTTTCTTTTCATCTTGTTTTGACATAATACCCTCTTTTCTACTAGAAAACCCCTAGTTGATTTTTTACAGAGCACTCGCCTGTATGATAAAAATTTTATCATTTTATCCCTGCTATAACAACACTTTTAGATAACAACCCTTATTGGATTTTTTCTAGTATCAATAAGCTGATTATCAGCAATTAGGTATTCTGTATACATTATTTATACTAAAAATCACGTATTAATGTGGCTATTATGTCTTTTTTGTTTATTATCAAGAGACAAGACCTTGTATAAGGCTCTTTTCATCGCTGATTATATCAATAAGATTTTCTTTTCTATATCAGCCTTTTAATATGATTTATTTATCAAAATTCTTATCTCTTGATGCTCGCAGCAGCTCTAAAAAGCGCTTTGTAGGCAGAGTAAAATTAAACTCGTAGTCATAAAGCACGGAGATGGGCATATTGCCGGAATATTTTAGCGGAAATTCAACTAGGCTCCCTAGTGCCAGCTCTCTTTGTATCTTTACCCTTGGCACCAGCGCTATCCCCAAATCCTGCTGCACTGCCACCAAGCCGGACTCAGAATCACTGAAGGTGAGGAAGGTCTTGAGCTTGGAAAAATCTATCTTGGATTTTAAATGCTTAAAATAAACCTCGCTATCAGGATAACCAATGAAGGGATAATTATAAAAATTATCATCCTGCTGCATCCTATCGTATAAGCCCTTAGATGCCACCAACACCATGGGCTGATTCCACAGTGCCACCCTACGGGTGTACAAGGGCTGCACATCAATATGCACAAAGGCAAAATCATAGAGCTTTTTATTAAACGCATCGTCAATGGTGGATTCCACCGTCATGCAGCGATTGACCTCTATATCCAGCTCGGGAAATTCCTTTTTTAGCTGCAAGAGCACCGGCAGCAGATAAAAGTTAATGCCCTGAGTGGAGACGCCTATTTTTAGGCTATAATTCTCTTTTTGAAACTGCCGCATTAGCTCCTGGCTATTTTGGTAGTCCTGCATAATCTGCTTTGCTATGGGCACGAAATTCTTGCCCGCCTGCGTCAGATACACGTTTTTGCCATCGCGGGTAAATAGGATAACCCCATATTCCTCTTCTAAAGCCGTAATATGATTACTGATGGTTGGTTGAGTAAAATTTAGATATTTTGCTGCCTGAGTGAAGCTACGAAACTGCACTACAGTTAGAAAGGACTGATATACCTGAATATTCATTGCTGCCTCCTCGGTAATCTTGCAGGAAATAGTTTATTGCCTATATTATAGCATACTCGC
The DNA here is from genome assembly GCA_945949475.1 of uncultured Phascolarctobacterium sp. GTDB lineage: Bacteria > Bacillota > Negativicutes > Acidaminococcales > Acidaminococcaceae > Phascolarctobacterium_A. The sequence continues at coordinate 9,486 of CAMFET010000009.1, read as the reverse complement.
CCTCCATATTTCCCAGCTCAGTATAATTTAATAAGCTTCACCCAACCAGATTTCCAGCCTATGTCCAGCCCCATGTAAAGCTTTTGTAAAATTTTCACAACACTTTACAATTCCTTTACAGGGTTATGCTACGGTGCTATACTTATCTTAACTAGAAAAGTATGGGAGGTTTACTTATGTCTATTCGTGAGATTTCTTTTCCCTCTGCCAATGGTCGCGACACCATCAAGGCCTGGTCCTACAGCCCCTTAGGTGAGCCTAAGGGCGTAATCCAATTGATTCACGGCTACGGCGAGCATTCCCGTCGCTATCTGCATATGATTAGCAAATTCAATCAGGCCGGCTATGTAGTTTTTGCGGATGACCATCTGGGCCACGGCAAAACCGGCGTCGATGGCGGCACCCTGGGTGACCCGCATTCCGGCGGCTATATGACCTACCTGAAGGATGAAAAATCCCTGCATGATATCGCTAAGGAAGCTTATCCTGAGCTGCCCTATTTTGTCTTTGGTCATAGCTGGGGCTCCATGCTAGCTCGCGCCTATGCTGCCTTCTACGGCGAAGACCTCAAGGGTTTAATGCTGTGCGGCCTATGCTCCCAATGGAAGGGCTGCGAGATCGAATACAATGACCTTGAATTCAAGGCTGCCTACGAGGCCGACCCCTATCAGCCGGCCGGAGCCTGGTTTGACAAGGTTTTCAGCGGCATGACCGATAGAGTGGAAAACCCCAACGGTCCTGCTGATTGGATTGCCAACGACCCTCGCATCGTAGCTGACCATGCCGGCGATATGTTCAACACCTTTGATACTACCCTAGAGCTGGCCTATGATTTTGTACAGCTTTATCATTTCATCGAAAGCGATGAGTGGGCACCCATGGTTCCTAAAAACATCCCCTGCTATTTGATTAGCGGTGACCAGGACCCCTGTGGCAACTATGGTGAAGGCCTGTACCATGTGGCTAATTTGCTGGCCAATAGCGGTCACAAGATTTCTGTTAAGGCTTATAGCGGCTATCGCCACGAAATCCACAATGAACTGGACCTTAGGGATGAGGTAGAAGCAGGTCTGATTAAGTTCATGGATGACATTCTGGCATAAACTTTTCGCATAAGCATATTGATATAAATTAAAATTAATACGCATAGCGCCCCGGTGCAGCAATAATAGGTGATTATTGTAATCAAACCTATGAGCTCACACCGAGGCGCTTTTTCTATTTTATAACTATACTGAAAAATCACCCTCGCCATACGCGACGAGAAGCAAATTTTTTATGATAAGCTAGCGCAGCATTTCCTTCTTCTCCGGCAAGTCCAAACGGAAGAAATCGTACAAGGTTTGCGCCACCGCTGTATTCATGCCTTCCACTGCGGCCAACTCCTCTACGCTGGCAGCCTTCATAGCCTCCAGCGTTTTAAACGCTTTCCACAACGCCTGTCGACGCTTGGGGCCAATGCCCTCCACATGGTCGAGCACCGATACCAAATTGCGCTTGCCGCGCAGCTTGCGGTGAAAGGTGATGGCAAAGCGATGCGCCTCATCACGAATGCGCTGAATCAGATGCAGGGCCGCGCTATCCCTATCGAGTAAAATGCTCGTGCTTTGATGAGGGATGAAGATTTCCTCCTCGCGCTTGGCCAAGCCCACCACGGGTAAATCGGCCAAGCCCAGGCCGCGAATAACCTCCAGCGCCGAGCTGAGCTGGCCCTTACCACCGTCAATAACCACCAAATTGGGCAAATCCTCGTAATCCTTGTAGCGACGGTACACAACCTCCTGCATGGACTTAAAATCATCGGGCTTGCCTTCAGCGGAAACGATTTTATATTTGCGATAGTCCTTCTTGCTGATGCTGCCCTTGCGGAACACCACCATGGAAGCCACCGTTTCACTGCCCTGCGTGTGGGAAATATCGAAGCAGTCCATCCGCTCCAGGGAATGCTCTAAGCCCAAGGCCTGCTGCAGCTCCTCTGCGGCCTGCTCATCATTTTTGAGGGAGAGACTGCCCTTGCGCAAGCGCTCGGAGAGCAGCTTCAACGCATTATCATTGGCCAGCTGCAGCAGCTCGCGCTTAACACCGCGCTGGGGCACAAAGAGCTCCACCTTGCGCTCCGCCTTGCCAGAGAGCCAAGCTTCAATGAGCTGCTGCTCCTCTGCCTCGGGCAGCTGGGGCAGCACTATTTCCCGGGGAATAAAGGTAGCGTCGTTGTAATATTGCTTGATAAAGGCAGTGAGCACCTCTTGCTGCGCCTCGCCCCCATCCTGCAAAAAGAAATTGTCCCGACCGATGAGCTTACCCTTGCGCACAAAAAAGATTTGCAAACAATTGCCCGTCATATCCTGCGCAAAGCCGATAATATCCATATCGCCGCCGTTATTGGTGACCGCCTTTTGCGATTCGTTAAGCCGCTCCACCGCCTGCAGCTGGTCGCGCAGGCGCGCCGCCTCCTCAAAGGCATAGTCCTCCGCTGCAGCCTGCATGCGCTGCTTCAAATCACGCTCCAGCTCCGTAGTGCGTCCATCCAGCACCATGCAGACGGACTTAATCATCTGCCCATATTCTTCCTTGCTCACATAACCGGCACAGGGCGCCAGGCAGCGCTTGATATGGTAGTTCAAGCAGGGCCGATCCGGATTCATTTTGCGACAGGTGCGCAGGGGGAACATGCTGCGCAGCAGCTTCACCGTGGCGTGCATGGCACCGGCATCGGCATAGGGACCGTAATATTTGGACCCATCCCGCAGCAGGCGGCGCGTCATATATAGCCTTGGAAAATCCTCCTGCAGCGTCACCTTCAAATAGGGATAGGTTTTATCGTCCTTCAGGCTGATATTATAGCGCGGGCGATATTTTTTGATCAGATTGCACTCTAAAATCAAAGCCTCCACCTCGCTGGAGGTGACGATGGTTTCGATTTCGGCAATCTTGGCCACCATGGCCTTTACCTTGGGCGTGTGGCTGGCCAAATTACGAAAATAACTGCGCACGCGATTTTTCAGCACCACGGCCTTGCCAACGTAGATGACCTTGCCCTCGGCATCGTGCATCAAATAGACGCCGGGCTTATCGGGCAATACGGCCAGTGCATTTTTGATGCTATCACTAAATTCTTCCGCCAACTCCGTCATTGATACCATCCATTCTGCTTAGCCTTAGCCAGCTCCTGCTTAATATAATGGCCGGTGTAGGATTTTTGCACCTTAGCCACCTCCTCCGGCGTGCCGCAGGCCACCAACGTGCCGCCCTTGTCACCGCCCTCAGGCCCTAAATCAATAATATAATCAGCTACCTTGATGACATCCAGATTATGCTCGATGACGATGACACTGTCACCGCCCTCCACCAGGCGCTGCAAAACCTCCAGCAGCTTGTGCACATCGGCAATATGCAAGCCCGTGGTGGGCTCGTCCAAAATATATACCGTGCGGCCTGTGCTGCGCCTCGATAGCTCCGTAGCCAGCTTTACCCGCTGCGCCTCGCCACCGCTCAGCGTGGTGGCCGCCTGACCTAGATGGATATAGCCCAAGCCCACATCCTGCAGCACCTCCAGCTTGCGATAAATGCGCGGCAGTTTTTTGAAGAACTCGCAGGCCTCGCTGACGGTCATATCCAGCACTTCTGCGATATTCTTGCCCTTGTAATGCACCTCCAGCGTGTCGCGATTATAGCGCGCACCATGACACACCTCACAGGGCACATATACATCGGGCAAAAAGTTCATCTCAATCTTATTCACGCCATCGCCCTTGCAGGCCTCACAGCGACCGCCCTTCACATTGAAGCTAAAGCGACCGGACTTATAGCCACGCATTTTGGCCTCGTTAGTTACACTAAACAGCTCCCGGATTAAATCAAAAACGCCCGTATAGGTGGCAGGGTTGGAGCGAGGGGTGCGCCCAATGGGAGATTGGTCGATATTGATAACCTTATCCACCAGCTCCAAGCCCTCAATTGAGTCGTGCTCCGCCGGGCGCAGGCGAGCACCATTCAGCTTGGCACCGAGAGTATTATATAAAATATCGTTAATGAGAGTGGATTTACCGCTGCCGCTGACGCCGGTGACCACGGTAAACACGCCCAAGGGAATCTTGACATCGATATTCTTTAAATTATTGGCCCGCGCACCTTTAATGGTCAGATAGCGACCATCTTGAGGACGACGCTTTTTCGGCACCGGAATGAATTTGCGTCCACTCAGGTAGGTGCCGGTCATGGAAGCTTGGACCTGCTTAATCTCCTCCACCGTGCCCTGAGCCACTACCTCGCCCCCGTGCTCGCCCGCACCGGGACCGATATCGATAATCTGGTCCGAGGCATACATGGTTTCCTCATCGTGCTCCACCACCAGCAGGGTATTGCCCAAATCACGCAGATGCTTGAGCGTTTCCAAAAGCTTGCCATTATCACGCTGGTGCAGGCCGATGCTGGGCTCGTCCAGGATATAGAGCACGCCGGTTAAACCACTGCCAATTTGGGTAGCAAGGCGAATGCGCTGGGCCTCGCCACCGCTCAGGGTGCCGGCACTGCGGTCCAGGGTGAGGTAATCTAAGCCCACATCATTTAAAAACTGCAGGCGCGCCATGATTTCCTTCAGCACCTGCTTAGCAATGATTTGTTGGCGTTGACTAAGCTGCAAATTGCTGAAGAACTGCAGGCAATCGCGCACGGTGAGCGCGGTAACCTGGCAAATATTCTTACCACCGACGAGGATGGAGAGCACCTCCGGCTTTAAACGGCTGCCGTGGCACACAGGACAGGGCGTGCTGGACATAAACTCCTCGTACTCCTGCCTCATAGCGTCACTAAAGGCCTCCCGATGGCGGCGCTTCAAAATATTGATGACACCCTCGTATTCCTTTTTGTAAAGCTTGGTTTCACCCTGCAGGTTTTCGTAATAAAAGGAAAACTTGCGCTCCCCGGCGCCATTCCAGACGATATCCTGCACCTCGGGCGATAAATCGTTCCAGCTATTATCCAAGCTATAGCCGTAGCAAGCCAAAACCACGGCCAGCTGACGGAAGAAATAGGAGTTGGGGTTATTGCTGAAGGCCTGCAAGCAACGTTCCGAAAACTTTACCGAGGGATCGGGCATAATCAGCGCCTTATCAAACTCCATATTCATGCCCAAGCCCGTGCAGGCCGGGCAAGCGCCATAGGGATTGTTAAAGGAAAAAAGGCGCGGCTCGATGGCGGGCAGGCTGATGCCGCAATCGTTGCAGGCAAAGTGCTCACTAAAAAGCAGTATTTGCGCCTCGTCCCCTAGCACGGCTACCTCGGCAAAGCCATCGGCCAGCTTTAGGGCAGTTTCCACGGAGTCCGTCAAGCGTTGGTGAATATTATCTCGCACTGCCAAGCGGTCGATGACGACGCTAAGGCTGTGCTTTTTATTCTTTTCCAGCGTAATCTCTTCGTCTAGAGTGCGCACCTCGCCATCAATATACATGCGCACATAGCCAGCCCGCCGCATATCATCCAGAACCTTTTGGTGCTCGCCCTTGCGACCACGCACCAGCGGTGCCATCACCATGAAGCGCGTACCCTCAGGCAGCTCCAGCACTCTATCGACAATCTGCTGCGCGCTTTGCTGCTCGATGAGCTTGCCACACTCAGGGCAGTGGGGCTCACCCGCGCGAGCAAAAAGTAAGCGCAGATAGTCGTAAATTTCGGTTACCGTGCCCACCGTGGAGCGGGGGTTGCGGCTGGTTGTTTTTTGGTCGATGGAAATGGCGGGACTGAGGCCTTCGATGTAGTCCACATCGGGCTTGTCCATTTGGCCCAGGAACTGGCGCGCGTACGCAGATAAGCTTTCCACGTAGCGACGCTGTCCCTCGGCATAGATGGTGTCGAAGGCCAGGCTGGATTTGCCGCTGCCGCTAAGGCCTGTGATGACAACTAATTTATTGCGCGGAATTTCCACGTTGATATTTTTTAAATTGTGTTGGCGTGCGCCTTTGACAATTAGTTTTTCTTGCATATTTACCTCTTCTTTTTCGGCTCCAACTTCTGCCCCAACTGACCCTTAATAATTATCAGCTGGTCACGCAGCTCTGCCGCCGTCTCGAAATCCAGCGCCTTGGCCGCCTCCTGCATGCGCCGCTCCAGCTCCCGTGCCAGCGCGGTGAGCTCCTTCTTGGAACGAGCCTTTTTGGACTTACTGCCATATTGGTCGTGCTCGTCCCCTTCAGCTACCTTGGTCAGCTTGATAAGCTGACGCTGCTCCTTGTAGATGGTCTTGGGCGTAATCTTGTGCGCTTTATTATACGCCTCCTGCTTCTCGCGGCGACGATTCGTTTCATCAATGGCGCGCTGCATACTATCCGTAATGCGGTCCGCATACATAATGACGCGACCATGAGCATTACGGGCCGCACGGCCAATGGTCTGGATCATCGCGGTGTCGCTGCGCAGAAAGCCCTCCTTATCTGCATCGAGGATGGCAATCAGCGATACCTCCGGCAAGTCCAAGCCCTCGCGCAGCAGGTTGATGCCTACGAGAACATCGAATTTACCAGCGCGCAGGCTGTCAATAATCTCCGCTCTTTCAATAGTGGCGATTTCCGAATGCAGATAGCGCACCCGCACCCCGGCCTGCTTAAGGTATTCCGTTAAATCCTCGGCCATGCGCTTGGTCAAGGTGGTTACGAGAACGCGCTCGTTGGCCGCAGCCACCTTATTAATCTCGCTCAGTAAATCGTCAATTTGTCCCTTAATGGGGCGAATTTCGATTTGCGGGTCCAAAAGCCCCGTGGGGCGAATAATCTGCTCCACTACCTGCTGCGCCTGCTCCATTTCGTAGGCCGCCGGCGTAGCAGATACATAAATCGCCTGATGAATCTGCGCTTGAAACTCGTCAAAGGTCAAGGGGCGGTTATCGTAGGCCGAGGGCAGGCGAAAGCCATGCTCCACCAGCATCTCCTTGCGGGAGCGGTCCCCGGCATACATGGCGCGAATCTGGGGCAGTGTCACATGGGACTCGTCTATCACCAGCAAAAAGTCCTTGGGGAAATAATTCACTAGGGTAAAGGGCGGCTCGCCTGCCTTGCGCCCTGCCAAATGCCGGGAATAGTTTTCGATGCCGGAGCAATAGCCCATCTCGTTCATCATTTCTAAATCATAATTAGTGCGCTGCTCCAAACGCTGGGCCTCCAAAACCTTGAAATTATGATTGAGATAATCCAGCCGCTCGGCCAGCTCCACGCGAATATCGGCCATGGCGCGCTCCAAATTCTCCCGACTAGTTACATAGTGGGAGGCGGGGAAAATCGCCACATGGTTGCGCTGGGCCAGCACCTCGCCCGTGAGTACGTCGAACTCTAGAATGCGATCCACCTCATCATCGAACATTTCAATGCGCACGGCCTTTTCGCCATAGGCCGCGGGAATGACCTCAATGACATCCCCGCGCACGCGGAAGGTGCCGCGCTTGAAGTCGATATCGTTGCGGTCGTACTGAATCTCTACCAGCTTGTGCAAAATTTTTTGTCTATCGATAATCTGACCTAAGCGCAAGGACAGCACCATATCGTAGTACTCCTGCGGTGCGCCCAAGCCATAAATACAGCTGACGCTGGCCACGATAATGACATCCTTGCGCTCAAAAAGGGCGCTAGTGGCGGAGTGGCGCAGCTTATCGATTTCGTCGTTGATGGAAGCATCCTTTTCAATATAAGTGTCGGACTGGGGAATATAGGCCTCCGGCTGGTAGTAATCGTAATAGGAAACGAAATATTCCACCGCGTTATCCGGGAAGAAGGCCTTCAGCTCGCTGGCCAGCTGCGCCGCGAGCGTTTTGTTGTGGGCGATGACTAGAGTGGGCTTGCGCACCTTGTTGATAACCTGGGCAATAGTGTAGGTTTTGCCCGTACCGGTAGCGCCCAAGAGCACCTGCGTACGCAAACCCTGCTCCACGCCTGCTGCCAATTTCTCTATAGCCTGGGGCTGGTCCCCGGCCGGCTCAAAGGGAGCCTTGATTTGAAAATCCATGTTTCACCTGCTTTGCTAATCAATTACTAAAACTTCAGCAAATCTATCCCTGCATTGCCGATGCTTAGCCTGCGCAATGCCACAATATCTACTCCTATTATATGAAATTGAGAGCCCAAGGTCAAGTAATCAAAGAGAACATTTGTCCATATTTTAAAATATACGCACAATATAAAAAGCGCAGCAGCCCTGTGACTGCCACGCTAAGCTTGGTAAAACTATATGCTGCTTGTGCCTAGGCTTGGAAATGCGAACGCACTGCCCAACCTAGCACAGATTTTAGCGATTATTTTAGCGATTATTGATGTTTTCGGGATACATATCGTGCATAAAGAGGCGTTTTTTGGCCACTGCCTCCCATTCCGTACCCGCCTTGCCATGGTTGGCGTAGGGGTCGATGGAGAGCCCGCCACGCGGTAAAAATTTACCCCATACCTCGATGTATTTGGGGTCCAAGAGCTTAATCAAATCCTTCATGATGATGTTGACGCAATCCTCATGAAAATCGCCGTGATTGCGGAAGCTGAACAGGTACAGCTTCAAGGATTTGCTTTCCACCAAGCGTTCATCCGGCACATAGGAGATATAAATCGTTGCGAAATCCGGCTGACCGGTCATGGGGCACAGGCTAGTGAATTCAGGGCAATTAAATTTGACAAAATAGTCGTTGCCAGGATGCTTATTGGGGAAGCTTTCTAAAACCTCCGGCGCATAATCGCTTTTATAGGCAGTTTTGTGGCCTAACAGGCTCACACCCTGCAATTCTTCCTTACTTCTACCGCTAGTCATTTATTATTACCTCCTGCAACTGCGAAAAAACGGCCCGCTCCTACGCGTTCCAGCGCGCTCACCAGCATGAAGCTGGCAATGCCGCTGATGCATTGGCCCACCAAAAGGCTGGATGCTAAGAGCCAGTAGGGCAGGTTCAAAAGGGGAGCCAGCCACAGGGGCACGCACAAGCCCGGCACGAAGGTTACAGCCAGCCACACAATCCAGTTGCCACAGCCAGCACGCTTGGCCAGCACAATGAGTCCGGTAGTAGCGACACCAACCAGACCACCGCCGATAATATCGGGCAGGCCCAAGCCACCCATAACGGTGTTGCTGATGACGTTAGCCAAGCCAAAGGGCAGCACCAAAAAGGGAAAAAGGGCGCTAAGGCCGTACAGGGCGGTAGCGATGCGAATTTGGTATTGGCCAAAGGCGAAGGTTTGCGTGCACATCATGACCACGATATACAGGGCAATGCACAGGGCAGAAAAAACAAGCTTTTGATTATTAAGGTGTTGCATGGTTTTGCTCCTTTCCAGCGTAAGCACAGGCGCAATAAAAAAGGATTTCGCTTCTACAGACGAAATCCTTGCATTTCAAAAATATTACTGACTCGCGCCAGTAATCGCCCGTAGTTTTGTTTTGAGACAGGATGGTTACGAACTGTCTGTTATGAAGTTACTAGAGTATTATACAATAAATGCTTAGTTTTGTCTAGTAAAAATT
>CAMFET010000008.1 GCA_945949475.1 uncultured Phascolarctobacterium sp. | reverse complement strand
TTTGTGTGGTTACCGCTACCACATTTTTGTGTCCAGTTTTAGTATACCACTGCAATATAATTTTAAGGAAAGGAAGCGCTACAAATAAACTAGCTTTAAATAATGTAATGTGGTGCTGGAGGTGTTTATTATGAGTGCAAATTGTTCACATAACTGTGCTGAATGTCATAGTGATTGTAATGAGCGTACTGCTCCCCAAAGCCTGCTTGAGCCGTTGAATAAAAATTCTTCTGTTAAAAAGGTTATTGGTGTGGTTAGTGGTAAGGGCGGCGTAGGCAAGTCCTTGGTTACTTCTATGTTGGCTGTTTTGGCCCAGCGCAAGGGGTATCAGGCGGCTATTTTGGATGCGGATATTACGGGACCTTCCATTCCCAAGGTGTTTGGGGTGCACGGCAAGGTTTTTGGTAATGAAGCGGGCATTTTTCCTGCGGAAACTAAGTGCGGAACGAGGATTATGTCCATCAATTTATTGTTGGCGAATGAGGGCGATCCTGTGGTATGGCGTGGCCCAGTGATTGCCGGGGCTGTTAAGCAGTTCTGGTCCGAGGTGAACTGGGAGCAGGTGGACTATATGTTTGTGGATATGCCTCCCGGAACCGGTGATGTGCCGCTGACGGTATTCCAATCGCTGCCTTTGGATGGAATTGTTGTGGTAACTTCTCCTCAAGAGCTGGTGGAAATGATTGTGGAGAAGGCAGTGAAAATGGCTGGCTTGATGGATATTCCTGTTTTGGGCTTGGTGGAAAATATGGCTTATTTTGAGTGTCCTACTTGTCACGATAAGCATTATATCTTTGGCCAGAGCCATATTGATGCCTTGGCGGCAAAGTACAATATCCAAAGCACTGCTCAAATTCCCCTTGCTTCGGCGTTGGCAGATTTGTGTGACCAGGGCAATATCGAGGAATTTAAGGGTAATTGGTTAGATACTATTTTAGAAAGAATTACAGAATGAAAAATTCCCCACATGAGCTAAAAATTATAGCTTGTGTGGGGAATTTTTAGTGTCATGGTGAGAAGGGCCTTTCTGTTATATTTGAGAAATATTGTGTACTGTAAAATTCGCTTTTAATAGTATTTTTCCTGCTTGTGATTAGGGTTTGTGGTATAATTTAAAGAGAAAGTATATTTTGGCTTAGGTTTCGTTTTGGCCTAGAAGAAATGCTTACGATGGATATATTTGAGCCCACGCTGAGTGCCATAAATCTGTTTTTGGAAAAATGCGAGCTGTGAGTGTGTTAGTGGATATAAAAAACTCAAGATAAATTTAGTATGATAAGGAGCAAATTATGACTATGATTATTAACCCTACGGCAGTAGAATTTCGTGCCATGCTTAAGGAAAAGAAAACTTTTTTGGCTGATTTTTATGCAACCTGGTGCGGACCCTGCAAAATGCTTAGCTATGTGCTGGATGATATTGAAAAAGAGATGGGCGAACGCATCAATATTGTTAAAATAGATATTGATAAGGAGCCTGAGCTGACCGAGGAAATGGATATTACCATTATTCCAGGGTTGTTCTTCATCAAAGAGGGCAAAGTGGCGTCAAGATATGCTGGCTTTTTACCCAAGGAACGACTGCGTGCAAGATTGGAAAAGCTGCTCGGGGAAGAGCCGCCTGTGGAGGCAGCTCCTGATAAGCATTATGATTTGCTAATTGTGGGCGGTGGGGCTGCGGGACTCACTGCTGCCGTTTATGCCCGTCGTGCCGGGCTCAAAACCCTTGTGCTGGAGTCCTTTGCTCCCGGTGGCAAGCTTATCAAGACCTTTGAGCTGGAGAATTGGCCGGGCATTAAAAATGTGAATGGCTCTGTGCTTGCTTATGATATTTATGAGCAGGCCATGGCTTTGGGCACAGTTTATTTATATGAAAAGGTTACAGCGCTTACTGTGGAAGGCGAGCTGAGGAGAGTGCGTTGTGAAAGCGGCGCTGAGTTTACTGCAACTGCAGTGATTGTGGCAACGGGTACGGTGGAGCGTTTGCTCAATATCCCCGGTGAGCAGGAGATGATTGGCCGGGGGATTAGCTTCTGCGCTGTTTGTGATGCGGCGTTTTATCGGAATAAGCCTGTTATTATTGTGGGTGCTGGTAATGCTGCCTTTGAGGAATCGCTTTACCTTGCCGAATTTGCTTCTAAGGTCACTATATTGGCTCGTCGTGATGTGATTAGCGCGGAGCAGATTACCCAGGACAAGGTGGCCCGCCATCCTAAGATAGAGGTTCTGACATGGCGTGTACCTCAAGAGGTGCTTATTGAAAATGAGCGTGTTGCAGGGCTTAAGGTTTTGCATAAAGAGACCGGGGTTATAGAGAGTATGTGGGCTAAGGGCGTGTTCCCCTATATCGGCGCTGACCCAGTTACTGATTTTTGCAAGGATTTGGGTATAACCAATGCTAAGGGCTATCTTGTTGTGAATAATGATATGTCCACAAGTGTAGCTGGCGTTTATGGTGCTGGCGATGTTTGTGATAAAGTGCTGCGACAGGTAGTGACGGCGACTAATGATGGTGCTATTGCCGCCCAAAGCGCCTTGCATTATATTCGGAATCAAGGGGAATAGAGGATGATGCGTATATTTTAGATGAGCATTATTAATAATAAAAATGCCAGCTAAATCTTCAATTGGGGTGGGAGACATAAATGATAATGGTCGCTGGCTAGAAAGGCCACAAAATCCGTGAAATCTTGGGTAGGGATGCAGAAGCTTACTTTGCGGAATTATTTAGCGTTTTCTGCGGCAGTGTTGCAATGTCAGGTTATATCTAAGGCAATGCAAAGCTGAAGGAAGCTAGGGAAATGGTCCCATAGGCATAAAGAAAAAGAGCAGGGCATAAAGCTCTGCTCTTTTTGCTTGGGGTGTTTTATAGCAATTTGAATACGGTGTTAACGTTCACGGAAATAGTGATGTTTTTGGCTTCGATTTGGGTGGGAGCATGGCTATCTGCTGTGGCCATTTTGTTCAGCATGGGTCTGGCGGCACTGCGTTCTACCTGATTGACGGTGGAAAAGCTAGCACTGAGGAGAGTTCCCAAAGTGCGACCACCGGCATTTGCAACAACGGCAGCTTGTTGACGAGCATTTTCCACAGCCTTGGCTAAGAGCATACTGTGATAAAGGTTTTTGTCGCTAAGAGTGTAGGTTATGCCGTTAATATTGTTAACGCCGCTGGCAGTGATTTTATCGATAGCATTACCAAGCTTTTTTAGCTCACGAACAGTGATACGTAAGCTGGTTTCGGCCTTGTAGCCCTTAAGCTTACCCTTATTATCATAAGTGGAATGGGTATTGTAGCTCATGTTGACAATATCTTCGCCAACAATGTTGAGACCAAGCAGACTGTGACGCACATCATTGATTATTTGGGCTGCATTAGCCGTGGCCTCTACTGCAGTGGTACCTTTGCCAACGATATTACAGCGTAGATAGGCCAAGTCGGGAGCAACCTCCATGCTGGCCCCAGCATTGACCGTGATAAAGTTTTCGTTGGGTGAAGCAGCTTGAACAGGTAGGGTGCCCAATATCGTAATATAAAATGTAAAAACTGCAAGAACTAAAAGATTCAAGGATGAGTAGATTTTGCTGTAGAACATAATAAATCCTCCTTTTTGCTTTTATTATATCATAACTTGGAGCAGGAAATGTATATGCGGAGCTGTTTTCGTGTTATAATTAAAGCAAGAGGATGGTAACAAGTTTGCTATAGCCGGCGAATATTTGTATAGATGGAGTTGAAGTACAATGACTAGAGAACTGCATATTGGTGATATAGTAAAGCATTTTAAACGGGAAACTATAGAAAACCCGGCAACAGAGTATCTTTACAGAATCATTGCTTTTGCACATCATAGTGAAACGGATGAGATGCTTGTGGTATATGAGGCTCTTTACCCGCCCTTCAAGACCTGTGCTAGACCCTATGATATGTTTATGAGCGAGGTGGATAGGGAAAAGTATCCTGATATCCAGCAGAAGTATCGGTTTGAGGTGGTGCAGCGGGGTGATAAGGCAGCAGAAGACGATGCCAGCTGATTAGGTTAAAGGTGTGGGTTGATAAAAGGAAGAAAAATTTGGATTGGTTGTGATGGTGCTTTACAACCTAGAACTTGGTGCACATATGGAAATAATAGTATAACCATGAGGTGCTTAGAATGGCAAATGAGTTGAAACTAATAGAAGATAATATTATTAAAGCTTTGGATGCTTTACAAAAATTTACGGCAACTCCCGGATTTGGGGTGACTAGGTTTCCTTATACTAAAGAAGCGCGTGATGCCTGTTCCTATTTAAAAAAGCGAATGGAAGCAGTAGGTCTTGCGGTGCGAATGGATAATTCGGGTGCTGTTATTGGCAGGCTGGAAGGCAAAAGCCCTGCTACTATTATGATTGGTTCACATTTTGATTCTGTCAAGCATGGTGGTGCATATGATGGTATTGCCGGTGTTGTGTGTGCCATTGAGGTGGCTCGCTTGCTAAAGGAGTCGGGGATGGAGCTGGGATATTCCCTTGAGGTAATCGCTACTAATGATGAGGAGGGTGCTAGATTCAATGCTGGGCTTTTCACAGGCAAAGCTTTATTAGGGCAATTGACTTGCGAGGAGCTTAAGACGCAGGTGGATGTGGATGGGATAAGTGTTTACCAAGCCATGGCTGCTTATGGCCTGAAGCCGGAGGAAATTGCTGAGCATAAACGTGACGATATTAAAGCTTTCATCGAAATCCATATTGAGCAGGGGCCAGTTTTGGAAGCAGAACATAAGGAAATAGGTATCGTTGATGTGATTGTTGGCATTAAGAGAGCCCGCATCAGGATTAACGGTAGGGCAGATCACGCAGGTACTATGCCCATGCATATGCGTAAGGACGCTTTAGAGCAAGCAACTAAGGTGATTAGCAAGATAGGGGACAGGGCTAGGCTGTTCCGCAATTGCGTGGCCACAGTAGGATTTTTGCAGGTGGAGCCTAATGTAATGAATATTATTCCGCAAAGCGTTACCTTTGTGGTTGATATTCGCGGTGTGGATGAAGAAAGCATTATGGCGCAGTATTATAGTTTGCTTGCTGACCTCGATAAAATGAGCCTTGAGTCGGGGCTAACCTATGATGTAGAAAATCTTCTTTATGCTGAGCCTGTGTTGATGGATGAAGAGATTAAAAGCTATTTTGAAATGAGCTGCATTAATAGGGAGTTTGAATATATGCATCTGCCTAGCGGAGCTGGTCATGATGCGCAAATTTTTGGCGCCAAGCTGCCCGCAGCCATGCTTTTCGTACCCAGCGCTGGGGGAAGAAGCCATTGCCCAGAGGAAAAAAGTGAGGCCTCGGACCTCGCAAAAGCGGTGCTGGTGGCCTATGATGCTGTGCAAACAATGAGTGGGCTGAAGTAGGGTGATGAGGAAGTGTATTTTTGGTAATTTATTGTTTTGTGGAATCCTTCCCCAATGTAAAAATAAGTATGTAGATTTCATCCTAGGAGTGAGATAAGCCATGTTATACCCTCTGCTTGAACAGTATGATATAGACTGTAAAAGGGCAATTGCATATGGATTTAGCAGGACGGAAGCTGGCTTGGAGCTGAAAAAGGAATTACCGGGTGTGGGTCTTTATGCTGTATTTGTTATTGCCGGTAAAAGCTTTGAAGTCAATGTCTTCGATGCCGATACTGATGAAGAATATTTGCCCTTTAATGTTTTGGACAATATTACTGGCTTTGTTACTGGGATAAGGGAACAGGTGGAGGATTTAGTGCAGGAGATTAAAGAGAAATGCCTGCTTAATTCCAATATGAAGCTGAGGCTAATGGAGTATTGCGAAAGAAAATTTGGCACGGAGCCGGAGGCTCCGTGGGAGGATTCGCCTGATGCCTACACATTCAAAACTGCCAAAAGAAACAAATGGTACGCCTTATTTATGACCATACCCTATAAAAGCTTAGGACTAGTGGCTAAAGGAACGTTGGATGTGGTAAATATTAAGCTGCCGCCGGAAAAGGTACTAGACCTTATCGACAGGGTGCATTTTTATCCGGCCTATCACATGAATAAAAAGCACTGGATAACGATTGTTCTAGATAAAGAAGTAGATGAGCCTTTGGTACAGCAGCTTTTAGAGGAGAGTTATGGATTGGTTGAGAAGCTTAAAAAATAGAGGTGTTTGTATGGGTAAATATTTAGTTATTGCTGCCCTTGCGGTGGCAGGGTTGTTTATATTTGGCTTTGGTGGCATTTCCCGTTGGCAAGGAGCCCTAGAGAGGTAATTTGTAAAATAAAATGCTAATGGAAAAGTTTATTGTAGAAGATATTCCTGCTGTGCTGTGGGGAGAGCCTTCTGCTAAAATCTACATTTATGTGCATGGAAAGCATGGATATAAAGAATATGCCGAGGCTTTTGCCAAAATAGCGGCTGCTATGGTGCCAACTCCCACGCCTTGCAGTGCCCCAAATGCCCAGATGGAAATAATAGAGCTGATAATTACCAAGGTGATGTCAAAGATGTTTTTTACTGTACTGAATTTTGCTTTAACTGCAAATGCAATGGCGATAACGATACCCTCGCCAGAGGCAACAAATATTTTGGCTTTTACACATAAAAAGACACCCCATGCAAGAATGATGCTTCCGAGGATGCAATAAAGCCATTGGGCAAGCAACTCCTGCTGCTTGCGTAAAATTTATGGACTTTTGCACGATGTTTTGGTAAAATTAAATAAACTAAGTGGTTTATTAAGCTCTAGTTTACGCTTTTTATGCAGGAAAGAAGGTTGGAGCATGAAGAAAATAGTATTCATTGTTGGTTCTTTACGTAAAAATTCATTTAATAGGAGCTTGGCTAAGCTTGCTGAAGCAGCTTTACAAGATAAGGCTAAGGTTGAATATATCCAAGCTGACGCCGTTCCCTTTTTGAATCAGGATATTGAATTCCCGGCACCGGAGGCTGTTGCTAAGGTTAGAAATACTATCAAGGAAGCAGATGCCTTGTGGATTTTCTCGCCGGAATACAATTACAATATCCCCGGCGCGTTAAAAAACCTTTTGGATTGGCTGAGCCGTCCATTAGTGGCTAATGACCCTGAAAGAATGACCGTGGTGGTTGGCAAAAAAGTGACTATTTGCGGTGTGGGCGGAAAAAACAAAACTGCTAGCGTGCGCGAACGCCTTGTTGATATGCTAACCTTTATGCGTATGGAGCTAGTGAGTGGTGCTGGCTATGGCTTTGCTCTGCCCCCTGCCGCTTTTGCTACCGGTACATGGGAGGTAGAGCAAGAGGTAGTTGACGCTATCAATAAACAGGCTGCTGAGCTGCTTGCTGCTTTAGAATAATCTTGAAATGTTAGTGAGCTTAAAGAGCTCCTGACCTTGGCAAAGATAGGTCGGGGGCTCTTTTTTTGCCTGTGTCAAATACATAAATATAATACATTTTTGTATAGCTTCATTTTTGGAATTAGGGGGATTTTCTGTTATAATATTATGTAGAATAAACTAAAGGGGAGACTAATGATGGCTATTTTAGAAAAAGAAACAGTTTTTACTGATGATATTAGACCTGTTCCTGCTAGTGAGCTGGAGGAGCGATTGGAGCGTTTTCGTAAGAAGATGGAGGAGCGCTATCCGGGCTGGGAAATGGTTGCCATAAACCATAAGGTAGCGATGTATTATTTTACTGGCACTATGCAGGAGGGTGTACTGATAATTAGACCACAGGATGCGATTTTGTGGGTGCGCCGCAGCTATGATAGAGCCTGCAAGGAATCGCATTTTGACGATATCCGCCCGATGCATAGCTTTAGGGAAGCGGCAGCCTTTTATGGGCAGTCGCCACGCATCATGTATATGGAAATCAAGCGTGCATCTGTGGATTGGGAGCGGATGCTGCATAAGTATTTTGCTTTTGAAGAAATCGTTGGGATTGATGCTGTTTTACAGGATTTGCGGATGGTTAAAAGCAAATACGAGCTGGAAATGATGGCTACTAGCGGCGCTATTCATGAGACTGTGCTGGACGTGATTGCGCCAACCATGATTAAGGGTGGCATTAGCGAA
This sequence comes from uncultured Phascolarctobacterium sp., assembly GCA_945949475.1. GTDB lineage: Bacteria > Bacillota > Negativicutes > Acidaminococcales > Acidaminococcaceae > Phascolarctobacterium_A. The sequence goes on along the minus strand of CAMFET010000008.1, from coordinate 6,252 downwards.
GCACAGCTGGCTATCAACTTATACGGTGAGATGGTGGCGCGTGGCTCGCATGGTATTGCTCGCTTTAATTTGCCCATGGGTGAAGAGGTCATTGGTATTGCTGCCTTTGGCAAAAGTGGCCTCGTACGCACAGCCTTTGATGGCCCCGGGGGCACTAACGGCACCTGCATCGCTGTGCAGTCCATTGGTAATGCTTTTCGCAAGCTTAAGCCTGGCCGTTTGGTATATTTAGATATTCCCTGTGGCTTTGATGGCTATCACACTGATAAAACTGTGGTTTATTACTATGGAGATATTAATAAGGATGAGCAGGGCGCTAAGATTTTGGCAGCTCAGGAGCGCTGCTTAGAGCTAGAGCAGGAGGTTGTAGCGATGATGGCCCCTGGTGTAGCTATTGAAAGCTTATATTTGCGCACTATGGCACGTTTTAATAATGTGTATGGCGACAGCTTTATGAACGGCGGCAAGTTCTTAGGCCACAGCATTGGCCTAGTGATGGACGAAGCTCCGGCTATCGCCAAGGGCTTTAAGCAGCAGCTTGAGCCGGGCATGACCTTTGCCGTTGAGCCTAAAATTGCTCTGCCGGGCCTTGGCATGGTGGGCACGGAAAACACCTATGTCATCACCGAGCGCGGTGCTCGTTCCCTTACGGGGCGTAGCCATGGCCTAAGAATCGTGGAGCCTGGCAGCGGGATTAAATGATAAGAAATTATTCGATATATATTCACGGCTACAAAATCTAAGCATGCATTAAGCTAGGAGGCTAGTGGAGTAATTATGAAGATTGCGCATATTGCGGATACGCATTTTGGCAAGGATTTAAAAAAGGTGAACTTTGCCGATGCAGATCAACCCTTTTGGATAGAGCGATTTCTAGAGGATATAGTTGCAGAGCAGGTTGATGTGGTAGTGATGGCTGGGGATATTTATGATGATAAAATCCAGCCGATTAAGGCGATCAACCTTTTTGGTGATTTCCTCACTCGGCTTAATAACCTAGGTATCACCGTCTTTATTGTGCCGGGAAATCATGACCAAGCAGATAGACTATCGGCCAATAGCGATATTTTAAAAAAGCAGCATATTTATTTTGCCAATGAAATTAGCCGCGAATTACTGCATATAACACTGCCCTTAGCTGATGGCAAGGTAGTATTTTGGCTGTTGCCCTATGTGGAGCCCCTCAATGTGCGCAGGGTGCTGGGGCGTGATGATATTACGAATTATGATAGCGCAGTGCGCGAGCTGCTGGCGGTTCAGCCCTTGGATAAGGAGGCTGTGAATATTATTGTGGCCCACCAAAACGTGTTGGCCGGTGCTACGGAGCGCATTTTGAATGACCACGAGGTGGATATTGGTTATAGCGGACAAGTGGATTACACTGCCTTTGCTGCTTTTGATTACGTTGCCTTGGGGCATATTCACGGTATGCAGGCAGTGGGACGCGACACGGTGCGTTATGCAGGTGCGCCGCTGCAGTATGATTTTTCTGAAGAAGGACGCTGGAAGGGCTATCTCTTGGTGGAAATAACTGCCAAAAATGCTATTAAGATTACTGAAAAGCCGCTAGAAATGCTTCATCGCGTTATGGTGCTGCCCAAGGGCGCTCGTGCTGGTACCTTGGAGGAGCTGCTGGAGTTGGGTAAGCAGCTGCCGGATAAGGATAAATATTATTTTAAAGTGCGCATCAAAAGCAGCTCGCTAGTGGGTAGGGCTCAGGAGCAGCTTTATGCTGTATATGGCACTAATAATTTGCTAGATACTGAAATTGTGCGCGAGGGTGCTAGCAGCTATGCAATTACCAATGCAAGGGGCAGTGGTGGGCGCACGCTGGAGCAAAATTTTGCGCATTTTTACCAGGATAGGAATAAGCAGCAGCTGGATAAAGCGGCCCAATTGGTCGTGGCTAAGCTAATAGAGCAGCAGCAAAATGACGGCTATATTGCTAATATGGGCACTTTAAATGAACAAAACGATTATAAGCAGGAGGCCTTTGCCAAGCTTATTAAGGCGCTGGAGGACGAATTGGAGGATGAAGCATGAGGTTTGCAAAGCTAAGGCTGGCGGCATTTTTGTCCTTTAAAGACAGCACAGAAATTGATTTTGCACAGTTTGGCAATCAGCTGATCCTGCTTTTTGGTGGCAGCGGCGTGGGCAAAACGGCGATTTTCGATGGCATCACCTTTGCCTTATATGGCAGGGGCAGTGGCAAGGACCGCTGTGCCGGCAAGGTGGAGGACTACCATAGCGATTTTGCTAAGGAGCAGGACGAAGCTGGTCAGATTGTTTATCGTGCTCCCATGCTGGTGGAGCTGGAGTTTGAGCATGACGGCAAGGCCTACGAGGTAAAACGGCACATCAAATGGGGCGAAAATGGTAAAACCAAGGGCTTTACCTACGAAATGGAGCTTACCTGTGAAGGTGTGGTGCTGGCCAGCGATACCAAAAAGGCTACTGCCGGCACCTTTGCGGGCACCTTTGAGGACAAGGTATCGAATGCGGTTATTGCCATGCTGGGCTTGACGGCAGAGCAGTTTAGCCAGGTTGTGATTTTGGCGCAGGGCGAATTTGCAAAATTCCTCAATGCTAATGCTCAAGAGCGCGAGGCGATTTTGACTAAGCTCGTTGATAATGAGGACTATGTGGATTTTCAGTTGCGCTTGAAGGAAATGAATAATTATCTCAAGCGTACTTTGAGTAAGATTGATGAAGAAATTGCACAGCATTTGCAAATTCTGCGCGACCGTCCCACGATTAGCGATGCTGAAAAGCAGCAGTACGAGGTGGTGGATGACGAGCTTTTGTTGGCTTTGAAGACTAATCTTGAGGCTAGGGTGCAGGCTATTAGTGCTTTGCAGGCCGAGATTAGCCAAGATGAGCGCAGGGTGAGCGAGCTTAATGCGCAAAAGGGTGCAGCTGATGAGCAGAATAATTTATTCGATAAGCAGGGCAAGCAGCTGACCGAGGCAGAGAGCAATCTGGATTTGTTAAGACGCAAATTTGATATTAAGCATTGGGAAAGCGTATTAGATAAATTGCTAAAGCTGCAGGAAATTTTGCCCCAATATGAAGCTTATATGACTGCTTCTCAAGAGCTTAAGGACAACGAGAGCATGGTGCAGCATTTAAACGAGTTTATTGCCCAAAATAAGCTGCGCGAGGTAAGCTTGGCGAAAGCCAAGGAGCAGCTGGAAGCTGAGCATATGCCACAAATAAGCATATTAGAAGGCAATATCCAGAGACTGGAGGAGGCGTTGAGGCTCTATCCTGTGCTGCAAAGGGCGCAGGAGCATTTGACGCTTTTGACCCAGAATTTAACTGAAGCTGAAGCACAGGTTGCTACTAAAGCCAAGCTTTACGAAGAAGCGCTGGCCGCTAAGGAGGCCTGCGAAAGGGATTTGGCAGCTATAGGTAATGCGGCTGCGCAAAAGGCCGAGCTGGAAGCACAGCTGAAGGAAGCAGAACAAAAGCTGGCCGGTCTGCAAAAGCTACAGCAAACAGTGCGCGATGTCAATAGCCAGCTAGTAGCTTACAATGCCAAGCAGCAGCTTGAACGGCAGGCGGAGGAGCGTAAAGACACATGCCTAAGGGCTTTTGACCGCGCTCAGGAGGAATATTATCTGGCGGAGCAACGGTTCCAAAGTGGTAGCATTGCTAATAAGGTGCGGGAGCAGGTGCTTAAAGACCAGCTCACCGAGGTAGAATGCCCCGTATGCCACACCATGCATCAGGTAAAAGACCTTGAGCAATGGGAAAAATGTGCAGCCTCCCCCGAAAAAAAGGCTGTGGCAGAGGCGGATAAAGCTTATAAGCAGGCGATGGAGGCGTATGTTAAGGCACAAAAAAGTTGCTCTGCTAGCAAAGCAACCTATGAAGCGATGCTGGGTAATACACTGCTTACAGCACATGAACTTTTAGATGCTGCGGTAGAGTGGGACGAGTTGTGTGAAGTGGATAATCCAGCTAATCCTTTGGGCTTAGCCGTTAAAGAAAAGCAAGCGCAGAAGGATGCATTGCAGCAGGATTTTGCTGCTGCACAAGCTAAGGCAGAGCTGCAAAGCTCCCTGCAAGAGCAATTGCAGCAGCTAAAGCAAAACCTGCCCCAGCAAAAGCAGGCTTGGGATGGAAGTCTAGTACTGCAGGAGCAGGCTACGCAGGAGCTTGCTAAGCAAAAGATAGAAGTATCCAAGGTGCAGGGGATGTTGGCTGGCTGCCCGCTCACATTTGAGCAGGCGAGCACCGAGCTGCATGCAGCCAAAGCGCAGAAGGATGCATTGCAGCGTGCTATTAATGAAGCACAGGCTGCCTATAATAATTGCGTCAATAAGATTGCCAGTGATAAGGGCAAGCTGGAGCAGGCGAAGCATAGTCAGGAGCTTTTGGTGGGGAAGGTACAAGCCTGCTGCGCAAATTATGAGGCTGCATTAGCAGGCTGTGCTGCAAGCGAGGCCGATTTCCATAACATGCATGAAGCTTGCAAGGATAGAAATCAACAGAAGCTGACTAGCAAGAATGTATCTATGGCGACGAAAAAAACGCGTGAGAGTGTGGAGCGTTTTAGAAGCGAAGAGGCATCGTATTTACACACTATCGCCAGCCTTAAGCAAGAATTGCAGGGCAAGCAACGCCTTGATACCACCGCCCTCGTCACTGAGATAGACGCGATTAATGCTGCTCTAAAAAGCAGCAAGGAGCGCAAGGAAACACTGCAAACGGATAGGGATTTTACTAAGCAAACGCTGGAAAAGGTTAGCGCCTGCTATGCAAATAGAAAAAAGAAGCTTAAGGTGCACAGGGTAATTGAGCCTTTGGCCGAGGCTGCTAATGGCGCGATTACCTTTAACCGCTATGTGCTGGAGGATTTGTTCTGTGCCATGCTGGATAAGGCGAATGATCGGCTGGGCGTTTTGTGCAGTGGACAGTACGAGCTGAGGCCGATTGAAGAGGGCCAAAGCAAGCGCAATAAGGGCTTGGGCTTTACTGTCTACGACTGCATAAACCAAAGCCATCGCGAAAGCGGCGCCAATTCCGGTGGTGAAAAGTTTGAGATTTCGCTATCGCTAGCTCTAGGGCTTTCGGATATCGTGCAAAGCTGTAGTAAAAAGGCTAGCCGCATCGAAAGTCTCTTCATAGATGAAGGCTTTGGTACCTTGGGCAAGGAGGAGCTGGAGAAAACGAAGCGATTGCTTTTGGAATTATCAGGTGGCTCGCGTCAGATTGGCATAATTTCGCACAATCCTGTGTTGGAGGAAGCCATTAAGAACCAAATTGTGGTGGAGCGCGATAAGCAAACGCGCGCTGGCACCAAGGTTAGCTTTCAGCTGGATTGCTAACGTAAACTGACTGGCTCTGTTCAAGCTTAAAAGAGTCTAGAAAAAAAGAGCACTATACTTTCGCTGCTGCGTTAGTATAGTGCTTATTTTTATTGCTCTACCTGCTTGATTTGCTTGCGCAGGCGGTAACGGCGTTCACCTTCGGCGAAGGCTCGTTTATCCTCCTCGCTTTCGCAAAGCAGGCGGGGCACCGTGGTAGGACGGCCCTTTTTATCGAGTGCGATCATGGTGAAGTAGGCGGTCAGGGCTCGCTTTTGCCCTTCTGTTTCCAAGTCTTCTACATCCACAGTTACCGAAACCTCCATGGAGCTTTTGCCTACATAGATGACTTGTCCCGTGCAAATTAATAAATCACCGATGAAAATAGGCAGGTGGAATTGCACCTCGTCGATGCGGGCGGTAACTACATTAGTGCGCGAAAAGCGGCGAGCGGTGGCATAGGCACAGGAGTCCATGATTTTGATGATTTCGCCACCGTGAATATTACCAGCTACGTTGGCTTGATGGGGCATCATAACCTCACTGATAACAATTTTGCTGTCGGTAGTTGATTTTTGTTGCATAATATGCCTCCTAGATAATGTGTGGGGGATAAAGAAGCGGTTTTGCAAGATAAAGAACAATTATAATTGCAATGTAATGAGGGGACAGCGCCAAAAAACGCTGGATAATATTATTATAGTACTTTTTTGGTGTTAGTAAAGGGCAATTTGGGGTACGTAGGGCAAGTTTTTGAGTGTAGCAATAAAAAATGCCTTGCTGATGATTATTTTACTTCCCTTTTACACAGCCATAATATTCTCTTAACAATAGCTTGTTATACTATCCTCAGAAACCACAAAGATGGTTGAAGGAGGAAAATAAGAAATGAAAGTAAATAAGTTAGCATGTTTAGGTTTGGCTGCTATCGTAGCTTTGG
>CAMFET010000007.1 GCA_945949475.1 uncultured Phascolarctobacterium sp. | reverse complement strand
TATTATAGCATAATGCGTCCACAAAAGGAACAGCCAAAAAGAAAAAACGCCCATGAATACATGGACGTTGAAATATTAAAATTTTACTAAGCTCGCTACGGCCTCGGCCGCGATACCCTCGCCACGACCTGTGAAGCCCAGCTTTTCGGTAGTAGTGGCCTTCACGTTTACTGCATCCTCATCAAGGCACAAAACTGCAGCCACCTTACTGCGCATTTCGGGAATATAGCCTGCCAGCTTCGGCCGCTGGGCAATAATTGTCACATCAACATTGTTAATCTGCCAGCCTCGCTCTGTCAGTAGACCCACCACATGCTCCGTCAGCTTCATGCTGTCGGCACCCTTAAAGCGCTCGTCCGTATCGGGAAAATGCTTGCCGATATCGCCTAACGCCGCTGCACCCAGCAAGGCATCCATCAGCGCATGCAGCGCCACATCCGCATCGCTATGCCCCAATAGGCCCAGCTCATAGGGTACTTCCACTCCGCACAAAATCAGCTTGCGCTCGGGCACCAGCTTATGTACATCATAGCCACAACCCACTCTAAAGGCAGGCAGCTTTACATTATTCTCCATAATTACGCTCCTCCTGCTGCAGTTCCTCTAAAAAATGCTCTGCTAGCACCAAATCCTCCGGCGTAGTAATTTTAATATTTTCGTAACGGCCCTGCGCAACCACCACTCTGTGCCCCAATAGCTCCACGACGGAAGCATCGTCAGTAACAGCTGCTGGCTTCGCAGCCAACGCTGCATACGCCTCCTTGAGCAAGGACGCACGAAATATTTGCGGTGTTTGCACCGCCACTAAAGTAGAACGCATTGGCGTATCCACTACCACGCCACTAGCATCCACCACTTTAATTGTGTTCTTCACTGGCACTGCCGCAATAGCCGCCCCCTGCTCCTTGGCCGCTGCTAATGTACGTTCGAATACGGCTCTACCAGCAAAGGGACGCGCACCATCGTGCACAGCGATATAAGCAGCGTCATCAGGCACTGCTGCCAAAGCGTTGGCCACGCTGTCCTGGCGCTCCTTGCCCCCTGCCACCACCTTAATAGGCAGCGCTGGGAAATACTCCGGCTGATAGCGATCCAGGAGCTGTTCCCCCTCCTCGACCTCCGCCGGAGCCAGCACCACGATAGCCTCAGTCACCAGCTTAGTCTTCTCCAGCATATGCAGACAATGCACGAGGAGCGGTGCTCCTGCCAGCTTGGCAAAGGCCTTATTAATCCCCAGCCCTAAGCGTTTACCAGCACCAGCTGCAGGCACAATCGCAACTACTTTTTCCATAAGCTTCTCTCCCTTGCCTAATAGCGCACCGCCTTAGCAAAAATCATTCTGCCTGCCGACGTTTGCAGCACGGATGTAACTACCACAGGAATGCTGTTGCCAATGCTATGGCGACCATTTTCTACTACAATCATCGTACCGTCATCAAGATAAGCAATGGCCTGATTAGCCTCCTTGCCTTCCTTTACTAGGTACACATTCATCTCTTCCCCGGCAATAACCAAGGGCTTAATAGCATTAGCCAGCTCGTTAATATTCAGCACCTTCACGCCCTGAATACCGGCCACCTTATTCAAATTGTAATCATTGGTGATAATGGCGGCGTAGGCCTGCTTAGCCAAACGCACCAGCTTGGCATCAACCTCGCTGATATCGTCATAGTCGTTATCCACAACCACTACCTGCTCCTTGTAGCTAATGCGCAAATCCTGCACCAAATCTAGGCCACGGCGTCCCTTGGCCCGCTTTAGATTATCGGCAGAATCGGACAGCTTTTGTAGCTCCTCCAGCACAAAATTGGGCACCACCAGCTGACCCTCTAAAAAGCCAGCTGCCATAATATCCATAATGCGCCCATCAATAATGACGCTGGTATCCAGCAGCTTATTTGTACTATAGAGGCGGTCACTCAAGGCTCCGGTAATAGCATCGGGCTGCTTTTCCGCCGGCTTAATCACCTTGCGATTGGGGATGCGATTGAAAAAGCCCACAATATCATTATGCTTGCGCAAAGCCAGCTTGGCACCAACAATGCTCAGCACCAAGCTTAATACAATAGGAATATAGGGGCCTACAATGGGCAATCTGGAAAAAGGGCCACCAATCAAATTAGCCAAAATCAAGCCAATACCAATGCCAAAAACCATTACCAAAATATCACTGGTGGGAATTTTGGACAGGGATGTGGTCAACAGCTCCGCATAATTAAAAAGACTATTGGTAATAAAGGGCGCTAGCACCAGTGCCAGCCACGAGAAGATAAAAAGGCCTGGCAGAGCCAAAATCATATTGGCAAAGGTGACACCAAAAAAGCCGTTGCCATGCAGATCATAGCCTAGGTAGTTCGACATATACGGTAAGGAGAGATCAATAAGAATGAGTCCGGTAACAACGATTATCAGCGAAATAGAAAGGCTAATTATTCTTTTCAGCATAGAACTTCCTCCTTTCTGCAAAATTCAATAAACCAGTTTCTGCTTACTAGTTTATCTATTATATAATACTGCTAAATATGAGAAAAAACAAGAATTAATCCGTGGCATTTTTGTATACATTTTAATTTATAGAGCAATAGAGCAATAGAACAAAAAACAAAGGACTGCCCTATCTATGTAGAACAGTCCTCTCAGCTTCTCTTTATTGACAGCATTCCTCCAGCCAGTTACTGGCATTTTGAGCATCAATATTACGAATAAGCATAACCTCGCTTTGCAGGATTTGCTTAGTACTATGCAGTAGCCGTCGCTCACCCACAGAAATCTTTTTATTGCGCTCTAGCAAGGTCAATAGCTTAAAAATTTTGGCTACCTCTACCACACTGCCACTTTTAATTTTATCCATATACAGCTGGAAGCGTCGATTCCAGGAAATACTTTTTACTGCCTGCACATCAGGATTTTCTTGCAGCACCGCTTTAATAGTGGTCAAAGTGCCTTCATCTCCAATAGTACGCAAACCCAGCTTTTCGGCGCTACTCACGGGCAACGCAACAGTCATACTCTCAAACAGCATTTGTAGAATATAGTATTCTACTCTTTCACCGTTCTGTTCACGGGCTTGTATTTCTTTCACGATGGCACCGCCATGCAGCGGATAAACTACACGGTCTCCTGCAGCAAACATTTTTCACCCTCCTATGAAAATCTTTCCAGCCTAGTTATTCGATAAGCTTTATGCATACATTGTACCACCCCGAGGAAAAAAAGTCAAAAATTTGTTATTATATCACTCTCTTTTTCCTATGTCAACTAGCTGAGCCACATTTGGCTTAAATTCGCAAAATTAATACAGTAATGTGCTATTCTTTCATACCACATTTTATTAGAATTTGCGAAAATTTAATATGCAAATGAGTTGCTTGTAAAATAAAACTCTTGACTTTAAGCTTACTCTAGGCTGTATAATAGACATATCACTTAAAGGAGACTTTATATGCGTATTATCTTTTTTATTGGCATCGTTGATTTACTGCTCAGCACTATTGGCTACCTATACTATCGTCACAATTTACCTTGGGGGCGCAGCAGCTGGTTTACGCTAGCCTATCTACTGCTCACCTTGAATGCAATTGTTAGTAGAGCACTGTCGCCCACTCTACCCCATTTTTTGGTGAAGCTATCGGCCTGGGCCGAGGGACTGTGGGTTGCGTTTGGCTATTACACTCTGCTTTTTGCTCTTGTGCATTTCGTGCTGTGGCTAATTTTCAAGCTACTGCCCTTTACCCTGCCATTGGATAAAATCGCGATGGTAACGCTGGTAGCCAGCTGCCTTACCGTTACCTTTGGCAGCCTGCGTGCCTTTACCCCTGTGGTCCGCACAGAGCACATCGTGACAAGCAAGCTGCCAGCCGGCACCAGCTATCGCCTGGCTTTAATTAGCGACGTCCATTTAGGGCGCATTCTCGGCCGCAGCTATGCCGAAAAGCTCGTACAGCGAATTAATCAGCTCGAGCCCGATGCTGTACTCATCGCCGGTGATCTCATTGACGAACGCATTACCTATGTCGAAGAGGAAAATTCCCTAGCCGCCTTAGCTAAGCTCAACGCTCCTAAGGGCGTTTATCTTGCCTTTGGCAATCATGAATATATTGATAACCCTGCTCTTTGGCACAAGATGGTGCAAGCAAATGGTATTAAAGTATTAAGGGATGCCAGCACTGTTATCGATGGCAGGCTCAAGCTAACCGGACTTAACGATTATAGCCGCAACCGTGACTTAAGCTCACTGAAGGCTTTAGCTTGGGAAAATGATAAATATTATAGCATTCTCATAGACCATCAGCCTCGCAAAATGGAGACTGCCGCCGCCGAGGGCTATGACCTATACCTTTCGGGGCACACCCACACAGGCCAGCTCTTTCCCAACCGACAGGTCACTAAGCGTATGTATCAATTGGACTACGGACGCAGGGATTTTGGCAAGCTTATAGCCATTACTAGCTCGGGCTATGGCTTTTGGGGACCACCGGTGCGCACCGAAGCAGCACCGGAAATAGTGCTCATTGAGCTTAACGGAAAATAACAACTAAAAAATGCTACAAAAAAGGATGCCGCTCTGTAGCGACATCCTTGTATTTTTATAAATATTTAGTTTAGCAATTTTAGCAAAACCTTTGGCTTATTCCTTGGGCTCCACCACTATAATTTTAGCATCAACAGAATTCTTCCTAATGGATTCAATACCGTTTTTGCAACCATGCATAGCCTTGTAGCCTTCGCCGGTAACAATAACTTGGCCATTAGTAGCCTTCAGACGGAAGCGGAATTCGCCTGCTTTATCCTTGTAAATCTCAAATTTGGGATGCTTAGCTACTTTAAAGCCTTCAACAGTTTGGTCCTCGACAGCAGCCTTGGGAGCGTTGGCGATTACACTGGCAATACCTTTACGGCAATATCTTTCTGCCTTGTAAACTTGGGAGGATGCAATAACCTCACCATTGCCAGCCTTCAAATTGAATTTAACACCGGTTTTTGTTTGGAGAATTTCAAATTTGCCCATTTTTTTGCCTCCTTTAGAGATACATTAAGGTTTACATTCTTATTGTATGATATCTACACAAAAAAGACAAGTGTTTTTTATGCTTCTATCACAAAAAATGCCCAAAAAGTCGATAACAAATAATCTTCTCTTGTAGCTATAAGCAGAACACAAAATGACAATATTTTAGTCGATAGTATTGGTTAATACGCCAATCTTGGCAATACGGCATTCTACCACATCACCCGTCTGCAAAAATTGGGGTGGTTGCATCCCCATACCCACTCCGGCCGGAGTTCCTGTAGCAATAATAGTGCCCGCCTGCAGCGTCATGCCCTGGCTCAGCTCGCTAATAGCGCCGCACACCGTCTGAATCATATATTTAGTATTGCTGCTTTGGCGTAGCTCGCCATTTACAGTGCAGCTGATGTCCAGGCTTTGCTCGTCCCCAATTTCATCTGCAGTGACAATACAAGGTCCCATGGGTGTAAAGCCATCGAGACTTTTGCCCAAATACCATTGCTTATGGCGTGTTTGCAGGTTGCGAGCACTAATATCATTGATGATGGTATAACCAAAGATATACTGCTTGGCTTCCTCCTTGGTCACACCCTTGCAGTCCTTCCCCAGTACTACACCCAGCTCACATTCATAATCAAGGCTATCCACCAAGCCCTTGTAGGAAGGCACAAGCTCCTTGGTAGCCGTAGCACGACTCACACGCTTAGAAAAATAGATGGTATAAGGACGTTCACCACCAAAGGCTTCGTCCGAAAAACGACCGGCCTCCTGGGCATGAGCATCATAGTTGATACCTAGGCAAACCACATCCTGCCGTGGATGCACGATGGGCGCACATAGCTGCAGCTCATCAACATTAACTGCGGCACCTCTAAGCACATCCTCATTAGCCGCTAAGCTGGCCAAGGCCGCCTTAACCTCCTCATTCCAGCCCATAACCAATGCATTCATATCTGCAAAGGCCAGCTTGGGCATCAGACGAGCCAAAAGGCTAAGACGATAAGCTCTTGCTCCCTGCTCAAAGCCAACTAAAAGCTCCTCTTTATCATTAATTACTGCTGTATAAAAACGCATGCTCCTGTCTCCTTTTTATTTAATCTAAGCTAGCTCCTACCAGTTTGGCACTTTAACAAAAGCCTCCCCCTTCTTAAAAGAGCCAGCTTAAAAAGCGCATATCAATGCCCCTATCCTTGAGATAGCTGCGCCAATAGCCCTTGTGCAGCAGGCTAGCAAAGGTATAGGCATTTTTGCCATCGTCCATAATTATTAAACGACACATTTCCATGGGATGCTCTTTAAAATGCTCCGGCGTATTCAAATATTCATTACCGGTCAAAGCGGCCACATACCCAAATTGCTTGAGCTTGGCAATGGAGCGCTCATTATAACTGCCACAGGGATATGCTAAGGTTTTCACCTTCTCTTCCTTCGGCAAAATTCTTTTTTCCAAATCATATTTAGAGGTGCCAATTTCCCAATCAAGATATATTGGGTCAATATCCTCCAAGCGATTATGGCTATAGGTATGGGAAGCAATTTCCATACCCGCCTGTTGCATTTCCTTGATTTGCTGGGCATTCATATAAATATTACCGCCAATTTTGCTATTGATAATGGCAAAGGTGCCCTTAGCGCCATATTTTTTAAGCAAGGGAAAGGCCTGGGTATAATTATCGGTATAGCCATCATCAAAGCTCAAAGCAATATATTTATCCATGGGCTTACCACTGCTAAGGCGCTCAGCCAGCTCCGCTACCGTAACCATTTGATAACCCTGCGCCTGCATATACTGTAAATGCTTTTCAAAGGTCGCAGGGGCGATAACCATCCCCTGGGGCCAATCCGGATGGTGACCAATGGAATGATATTCCAAAACAAAGCCACCGCTAGCACAATAGCTAGCATAATCATGACGTAGCCACAGCCAGCCACCAGCAACGATAAGCAAACTTACACTAAATACAATTAGAAGCTTCTTCCCTAACTCTCTCATTTTATTTCCAGCTCCATGCTCCTTCCCACATTATCCGCCGATAATTAGCCACATCCGTAGCCCCCTCGGTGGATAAACACAAAACCACGGATTCGGCATCCAGCCGCAGGCTATCCTTAAGCTGGGCCAACTCTTGCTCTCTAAGCGCAGCTACAGCCAAGCCCAAGCCTGCAGCGCCACTTTCACCGCTCACTACAGCAGTGTCGCTGCCTATTGGATTTCCCAACACGCGCATGCCCAAGGCAGCTACCTTGTCTGGCATAGCCACAAAATTGTCGGCATACGCAGCCAGCTGCTGCCAGCCGATGCTGCAGGGCTCACCACAGCAAAGCCCCGCCATAATAGAAGCGAGTTCACCCTCAACGATGTGCAGCCTGCCATCATTGGCTAACGCCGTGCGATACAAGCAATCCGCTTCATTGGGCTCTACTATGGTTATAATCGGTCGTGCGTCTTTATAATAATCGGTAATAAAGCCCACCATAGCACCGGCCATGGCACCCACTCCCGCCTGCAAAAAGACATGGGTAGGTTTAACAGCGCCATAAGCGGCCAGCTGCTCCACGATTTCGGCACCAATCGTAGTATAACCCTGCATAATGTGCAGAGGCACGTCCTCATAGCCCTCCCATGAAGTATCCTGTACCACGATGCCGTTGTGCTCAGCAGCATATTTACGTGCTAAACGCACGCTATCGTCATAATTATAATCAGTAATGCTGGCCTCAGCGCCAAGCTTACGAATATTTTCTAAGCGCTCTGCGGCCGTGCCCTTGGGCATAAAGACGACGGCCTTGTGGCCCAAGCGTTGAGCAGTCCAAGCCACTCCCCGGCCATGGTTGCCATCGGTGGCAGTGACGAAGGTAAGCTTACCTAAGCGCTCTTGAACATCCTGCTGCAGCAGGCGCGGCAAGCTTAACTCTTCCTCCGCTAGTCCCAGCCTGCTCCCTATTTCCCGGGCAATAGCATAACTACCGCCCAAAACCTTAAAGGCATTTAAGCCAAAGCGATAGCTTTCGTCCTTCACATAGATGCCCTGCACGCCCAGCTCCGCAGCTAAGTCCTTAAGCTGTACCAACGGCGTAACACTGTATTCAGCAAAGCTTTGGTGAAAACTACGCACCTTTTTAGCTTGCTTTAGGCCGAAGCACGCTGTGGAAATAGCACCAGCCTTGTTTTTATGAGACAAATGCACTAGATGAAAATCCTGCATTTTTAGTCCCCCTTATATTAGAAATTGCAAAATCAAAAATTCTGTCATATAGCTCAATTTTTAGCCAGCAAATAGCCCACAAGCATGCCTGCTTCACGATATACCAGCTTACTGGTGCTGGCATCGCAAATACCCTGCAGCTGCTCCTGCCAAGCAGCAAGCACCGCCTGCTTGTTAAGCTGACGACGCTGCTTTTTCACTGCTTCACTAGCCTTAAGAACAGCTTTCACATTGCAGCAGCGTGCTAAGGCACAGATATTTTCACCAGCAGTAAGCTTGCCCTCAGCCAATTCTTGCTGCCATGCCTTCACTGTAGCCTTAACCCTTGCATCCACAGCTTCCTCTTCTAGCTTTGCCTTATAAACCAAGCTCGTTAAAGCAAAAACAACAGCGGTAAACTGCCCACCAGCAGCTGCTTTTTGCAGCTGTGTTAAGTACTCCTTTGTGTTAGCAGCCAATTTCTTTTGTAGTGAGCTGCGCTCCAAATTTGCTTTAGTCATAATACGCTGCCACAGCACCTGCAAGGCCAGCAAAGCGCGCACATTTTCCACCAGCTCAAGCATATGCTCAAGGCGCTCGCATGCTCCTGCTTCCGCCATAGCGGCCAAGCTACGCATTATTAAAAGCTCACGTTTAAGATTTTTGAGCAGCTTTTCGCTGATATTTTGCTGTAACTCCTGCTGCAGAGCCAGCAGCTGCTCTCCATGTGCGGCAACAGCTGCCAAAACCTCGTTTTTGACTAATCCGTTGCCTAATTTATCTTTCAAGATTGCTTCATCTGCAGTAATGCCGCGCAAAGCCAAACCACGCACAAATTTGCTGCGTTTTTCTACAAAAACCGGTATTTCGGTCGCGATAGAAGCTGCTAAATCTAAAAGTGCAGCCTTATCTCCCTCTAATAATTCTATCTCAACCTCATCAATGGGGTCAGTGCTATCCTTAGCCGCAGTTATCTTGCCATGGTCAATAGCAAGCTCTGCCACAGCTCCCTCTAAATCGAGGATGTAGGTGGTGCGCTGTACATTTACAGTGAAAAGCTTGCTGATGCCGTTCGGTGCTAGCTCACTCAGCTCATAGCCCAAGCCAAGCTCAGCAAAGCCCTCTAGCTTGGGACGAGCGCTCTGCAAGGGCAAATTGAGCTCCATCCGCTCACTCAAGCCTGCAGCATTGGTCACACTGGTCTTAACCGTAGCCTCATAGCTGCCATCTCCCTTGGAGCGAACTCTATAGGCAATACCATTACGTTTAAAGGCTAAATCCTCCGTATCATAATAGCTGCTCACCAGCTTGCGCTTTTGGCAGCTGCCTTCGCGTACTGCTTGGGCTACGCAGTCCAGCTTTAAAAGCGACTTTAAATTTTCCTTATCAATCACCAATTTCAATTCAATCTCTGTATTTTTTGCCAATTGCATCACAACCTTTCTTCCACAGCAAGAGGGGAACCCCAAATGCCAGTACTGTAACTAAAATAGCCATATAAAAACGTGGTGTACCAAAGGAATCTGCCAAAAAATTATAAGCAATAGCCCCGGGCAGCATTCCTAAAATCGTTGCTAAGCCATAAATTCTAAAGGACAATCCAACACTGCCTGCAATAATACTCACAGGATCGTAAGGGAAAATGGGCACAGTGCGCAGCCACAGCATTTTTTTGAAGCTACCCTCACCCACAAGATAATGCTTAAGACGCTCACCCCAGCTACCACCAAAATGATGCAGCAGCCAGTTGCCGCCGCCAAAACGCCCTAATGAATAGCACAGGGTGGCGCAGCCAAAGCCGCCCATCAGTAAAAATATTACCCCCAGCCAAGGGCCAAAGAGTACCCCGGCACTCAAATTGAGTAATAAGGTAGGAAAAAAGAGCAGCGGCCTAATCGTATACACACCAACATAAATTAGCGGTGCCCAAACGCCAAAGCTCATTACCCACCGACGAATATCCTCCGCCGAATGAGGATGGGGATTATAAGGGGAAGTATATAGACCATACAGCACCAATCCCAATAAAAGCAAATACGCTACCACACGCAGCAATAAATAAATAGTCTCTCTCTTCATAAAAATCCTTTCTATTCATCTTAATTATAAGACTTTTTACCCACTCTGTGCAAGTAATAGCTTCATAATCTGCAAAATAACTGTGAAGTGCCATGATTTAAATGTGAACTTGCTTGACTTTAGATACCAATTTTATATAATTAAGGTGTATCTAAGGTATGCTGATATCTTGACATGATTTTTTGAAAGTGGGGAAAGAACATGATTTTTAAATTTGAAGGACAAGCTCCCAAAATTGACGAAAAAGCTTATGCTTTTAACACCGCTACTCTCATCGGCAAGGTAGAAATTAAAGAGTATGCTAGCGTTTGGCCCGGCGTTACTATTCGTGGTGACGTAAACCGTATTGAGGTTGGTCGTTACAGCAATATTCAAGATAATAGTGTGCTCCACGTTGCCGATAATTACGCCTGCATCGTAGGTGATTATGTAACCGTTGGTCACTGCGCTTTGCTGCATGCCTGCACCGTTGAGGACCATTGCTTAATCGGTATGCATTCCACTGTTTTAGATGGCGCTGTTATTGGTAAAGGCTCCATCGTTGCTGCCGGTGCGGTTGTTACCAAAGGTACCATTGTTCCGCCCAATAGCTTAGTTGCCGGCATCCCTGCTAAGGTTATCAAAACTCTGGACGAAAAAGGGTTAGCCTCTATTCATGCTCAAGCCATTAAATATAAAACCCTGTGGACCGAACGTTATGGCCTACTCCCTAATGGTGGCGGAGAAAGCTACCACGGTGAAAAGATTGTTTAATTAGTAATAAAAATTAGGCTGTCGCTAAATGCGGCAGCCTTTTCTTATGCATATGTGGTTGTAAGATTTCAGCGCTTCTTGGTCTTGAAGGCCTTTTTATTGGCATACATGTATTCATCCGCCAAACGAAGCAGCTCGCCCAGGCTTACGCCCTCGTGATCCCCGCTATAGGCATAGCCGGAGGAATAGCTTAATTGGAAATTCTTGTTGTTCTTGTTGAAGAATTCGATCAGCTCCTGCACATCCCGCAGCAAAGCCTTGATTTCGCCCTTGCCGGAAATGCCCTCAGCTATCATGATGAATTCGTCACCGCCGAAGCGACCGACAAAATACTGGCGGGGCACCACCTGGCGCAGCAGATTAGCAAAGCTATAGATCATCATATCACCCATTTCGTGACCTTGGGTATCGTTCACGATTTTTAAATCGTTCAAATCGAACATGAAGCAGGCCGTGGGTTGGGTGATGGGCCCAGGCGCAGCCAGTATTTCCTCGCATTTGTTCTTATTGGGCAGGCCTGTGGCGAAGTCGATATAAATCTTTTTGTTCAGCTCCAGATTATATTGGCACAGGCTGGCCTCACGGCGCTTGGTCAGCACATAATGCATACCAAAGCCAACGATGAGGGCTGTCAAAAGGAAGCCCAAAAGCAGCACTAAATATATATGCATGCGCAAAAATTGCATTAGACTGGGCTCAGGAATGGCGTAGCCTCCCTCGATGATGGATTTGCTTATGGTTTCGTTGCCAATGCCGGCCAAGCTTTTATTCATAAAGGAATACATATTGATATTATTGCGCTTCACAGCGAAGCCCACGGGAACGACAAAGCCGGTATTGATCAGATTGCAATCCGCCAAATCATTTAATTCATGGCGATAAGCGTAATAGGTATCCGTGGTCAGCAGCGTCGCTGTCGCCTCGCCCTTGACCACTGCCTTGACGCAGGCATCCTTGTCCGCGTATTCTCGCAATTCAGCCTTGGGATAATGCTCATGAGCCACATATTTTTGCAGGGAGCTGTTTCGGTCCACGGCAATAACAGAGGTAGTTTCATCAGTATATTCGCCCTTGAAGAGCAGCATCAGATAGGCCTCACTCAGAGGTCTCGTGATCATGAGTCCATTGGTTTCGGCAGTCCAATAGCTGGAATAGGCGGGGAAAATGGCATCCACCTCACCCTTATCCAAGCCGGCACGCAAAGCCTCTAAATTCTCATATAGCTTAGTTTCGAGATTAATACGATAACGCTTTTCCACATGGGCCTTGTATACCCCTAGGATGCCTACCAAATCGTTCTTTTTACCATCCCAGCTAGCATAGGGCAGTGAATTATTAATATAGCCAACGGTCACCGTGCCCTTTTGATTCAGCCACAGGCGTTCCTGAGCACTCATGCCGGAATCATTGGCACTAGTATTGCCATAGTATTTCAGATAAACCTTTTCATTATAATACCAGTCGGACTGGAGAATGCGACCTTGAGCAGCATTGAGCTCCTGGAGAATGTCGGGGCGACGCTTGTTAACGCCAAAGAAGAAGGGCGAATCACCGATTTTTGCCACTGAATACCAATGATAAATGCTATTGGGATCATCAATAACGCTGGGTGCGACAGTGGCATCCAGCTTGCCCATATTCATATCGCTAGTGCGCGCCTTGGTGCTATTATAGAAAACAAGCTCGCACTTAATATTATTCTTATTTAACCATTTTTGAAAAAGCTCGGCCTGCAGGCTATTTTTATTGACACCGACACGCAGGCCGTTGAGGGTATGCAAATCCTCACCCCTAATATCGGAGCGGTCCTCACGCACATAGAGATAGTAGTGCTCCCTGCCCTGCTCCTCAGTGCCAAAGCTAATAGTTTCTGCTCGCTTAGGCGTGTAGGACAGGTTACCCATTACATCGATTTCGCCCTTTTGCAGCTTTTCCAAGAGATCACTAAAGCCGCCATATACATATTCATAGCGCCAATTGGCATAATATGCCAGCTGCTGCAAATATTCATAGCCATAGCCGGACTTGGGCTCGCCCTCCCTGCCCTCCTGATAGCCTTGGTAAAGAACATAGCCCACCTTGACGGTTTTGGCTTGCTTGGCTTCAGCTTGTATAGCGTATGGAGTTAGCGCGGTAACCAAAAAACAAAATACAGCAAAAACAAAAAGAATAATTCTACGCAAAACCCTCACACCTCTTATAGTCACAATTCCATAATAATGTATAAATATTTATTCACTTTATATTGTACCTCATATCGTCAGGATATGCAACATAGGTATACACAAAGCTCCTGCCAGAAAAGCAGAAGCTCTGTATAAGCATTTTAAATTGTAAGCAAAGCAGAACTTACCAGCTTATTGGTAAAGCTTATAAAGCTTCGCCTTTTTGCCAAAAGCAGCAGTTTCCTGGTCCCAGCGCGAAAATACTTCCTTAGCAGGTAAATTTTCCCGCGCGCTGCTTTCGCCCAAATTGGTATCAATTTTGTAGCCCTTAAGGCCATAGCCCCGCTCCTTAAAGGTGAGCATATCAGGATACAGCTGGCGCAGAGTGGCGAGGATTTGGTAGCCCGCTTCCGCCAGATTGGCCTGCTCCTTATCCAACACATAAATTTCTACGCCGTGGACCAGCTTCCCTGCGTAGGCACCTGCTTCCGGAGTAAAGACCGCCGCACGAAAGCCTATGCCGGGCAGCCTTTGCGCATCCAAGGCCTGCTTAACCTGCGCTGCATCCATGAAGGGCGCGCCCACAAAATGAAAGGGCTTGCCCGTGCCGATGCCCACGGAAAGGTTGCCATTACCCAGACTGCCGGTGATGCAGTATAAATAGGCGCACTCGGCGGTGGGAATGCGGGGCGAGGTCTGTACCCAGGGCAGGCCGGTGGCCTGCCAATCCATGCCCGCGCGATAGTTTTTCATGGGCACTACCTCTAAAGCACAGCCAATGCCCTCCTCGGTATTGATATAGCGGGCAAACTCGCCGATGGTTAGTCCGTGACGCAGAGGGATGGCATACAGGCCAATGAACGTTGCGTACTCTGGCTTAAGCACCGGACCCTGGATTTTATCGCCCAAGGGATTAGGACGGTCCAGCACCACGACCTCCTTATTATACTTAGCGCAGGCCTCCATGATATAGGCTAGCGAGGAGAAATAGGTGTAGTGGCGTACGCCCACATCCTGAATATCCACCACCATGGTATCGATTTTATCCAGCATTTCTTTGCTGGGACGACGGCTTGCGCCGTACAAGCTAAGCACAGGAATGTTCTGATACTGGCTATCGTTAAACTTTTCGCCCGCAGTAACAGCGCCATATAGGCCATGCTCTGGCACAAAAATAGCGCTCAAATTATACTGCTCTCGTAAAATATCTACGCTGGAGCGCAGCATGCTATCAACGCCCGTTTGGTTGGTAAAAAGGCCGAGGTGCTTGCCTTTAAATAGCTTGCTAAACTCAGGCTCAGACACTCTTTCGATGCCTAGCACCACCTTACCAGACGACTTCTCAACATCCATTTTCTTTGCGTTTGTGAGCATGCAGCCACTCAAAACCACTATACACAATAATAACAGTAAAATCTTTCTTAACATGTTCGGTTCTCCTTTGGCTCTATCATACCATTATACCATAAGTGAGAATCATGAATATGAAATTCGTAATAAGCAAGCATCATGCTCGCGTTGTTTTTCTTGTAAAACAGTTATCGCTCAAAGGTATACCTGTGAAAGGCTTCGGTCTGCGCATGCTTGATGCAATGTTCACATAGAGCGCTTAATCCGTCAAAATAAAAACATGCCTTAGCATGACGAGGCGCTTCGCGAACATGCGAGCCTGTCCATTGCTATCATAATTCGATTATTCATCGAATTGCTGCTGTAGTCGCATTCTTGCCTCCGCCACTT
>CAMFET010000006.1 GCA_945949475.1 uncultured Phascolarctobacterium sp. | reverse complement strand
ATCTGCTTCAGCAGGATGTAATACTTAAAAATACCCTTGATTGGGCAGTGCAAATATAAAATTTTGGGAGAAAGGAGGTAATGATGGTGTTCGATTTTTTTAGGAAAAAAGAAAAACGCTATACTGAGGCAGAAATCGCAAGCATCCTATCTGGACAAGTCTTTCATAGTAGAATCGCCAAGGATGAAGCTATGAATATTCCTGCTGTTGGTACTGCTGTCAATTTTATAGCTGGCACAATCGCTGGTCTACCGATTAGACTCTATCGAAAAGATGGCGATAACGTGACAGAAGTCCTCGATGACTATCGACTCAAACTCCTCAACGATGACACGAATGATTTACTCGATGCCGAACAATTTAAGAAGGCAATTATCTCAGATATGCCTACATCGATAAGAGAGGCAACACGATTGTTGGTCTCTATTATGTCGAGAGACAATACGTTAACATTGTTTTGGGAGCGGATCGTGTGAAAAAAAGCGTGGACATTTGGCTAAATGGTGTCAAATGCAGAGAGTTTGATTTGTTCCGAGTAACACGAGATACTGTCGATGGTATCACAGGTACAGGCATCCTTGACTCTCACTCTCTCCTGTTCTCGACCATGTACAATGCGTTAAAGTATGAGAACACAAGCGTGTCCACAGGTAGCAAGCGAGGATTTCTCAAGGCATCTCGAAGGCTAGACAAAGAGATGATGGATGAGCTTAAATCGGCTTGGCGAAAGCTGACATCTACGGACAGCGAGGATAACAGCAATGTCCTCGTGCTTAATGAAGGTATCAGCTTTGAGAGCGCAAGCTCTACTGCTACGGAGACTCAGCTCAACGAGCTTAAGAAGACCAACAGCGATTTGGTCTACAACATCTTTGGTCTCAATGCATCACTCTTTAATACAAGCTCAACTGATGTTGATGGTATCTATCTTAACAGCATTAAGACGGGTGTCTTGCCTATTGTTGAGGCATTTAACACAGCAATCAATAAATTTCTTCTGTTAGAGAGCGAAAAAGGCTCTTATTTTTTTGCTGTGGATACAAGTGAAATCCTAAAAGGTAACATCAAAGACAGGTACACAGCCTATGATGTTGCCATTAAATCTGGGTGGTTGCAAGTCGATGAAGTAAGGAAAATCGAAAGAAAATCCCCTATCGGCTTTGACTACATAAAACTGTCTTTGGCTGATGTGTTTTATAATCCAAAAACCAAAGACATCTTTGTACCAAATACTAATGGCTCTGGAAATCTGGATGATGGAGCTAAAGGAAAGGAGGGTGAGGAATGAAAGTAGAAATCCGAAGCGATGGCACAGCTCAAATCTCTGGTTATGTGAACGTCGTAGACAGAGAAAGTCGTGTTCTGCATGATGTAAGCGGTCAATTTGTCGAGGTCATCGAGGCTGGCACATTTAGGAGAGCCTTGGAGAGAGCTGAGAAGGTTGGTTTGATGTTCAACCATAGGCGAAACATCGATACTGCCGACCATAGAGCTGATTTAGCCGAGGATAACATTGGCTTAAGAGCCAACGTGGTTGTTAGCGATGTCGAGGTTATCCAACGAGCAAAGGAGAACAAGCTCACAGGATGGAGCTTTGGTTTTTATCTGGGCGCAGATAAATGGGATACCAGAGCTGATGGTATGAGGAGAAGAACAATAACAGACTTGGAGTTGATTGAGGTCTCTATCTTGGATGTGACTCCTGCCTACATCGCAACATCAATCGAGATGCGTGGCGAAGATGCTGTGCTGAGAGAATGTCGAGATGTGGGCGATATTGTGGAAATCGTGGATAACTCTCCTAAACACGAGCCTCCTGCTCCAGATTTGAGTAAGCAGGAGCAATTAAAGCGTAAATTTGATTTTTATTTAATGTGTAATTAAGAAAGGTGGTAAACTAATGGAATTTAAGCAATTATTGGAAAAACGCAATGAATTGGTGGAAAAAATTAATCAATTGTTTTCTAAGTGCGACGAAGGAAACCGTGCTTTTAATGAGGAGGAGAAAGCCTCCTACGAAGCTATGAGCAAGGAAATCAAGGATATTGACGAAACTGTGCGCATGTTTGATGCCTCCAAAACTTTGGCTGATGGTAAAAAGATTCCTGCATCTTCTAAAGCACAAGCTGATTTCGAGAAAGAATCTCGTGCTTTCGCATCCTATGTTCGTAAAGGCAAAATCGTAGAAACTCGTGAAGCTGTCAACATGACTACTGGCGATAATGGTGCTATTATTCCTGCGACTATTGCTGCTAAGATTATCGAAACTGTGGAAAATATCTGTCCTATCTTTAACATGACTACTAAGTACAATGTTAAAGGCACTATTACTTTCCCTGTTTATGACGAAAGCGAAGATAAAGTACAATGTGCTTACGCTACTGAGTTTACTGCTCTCGACTCTCATACCGGTAAATTTACTTCTGTAGTTTTGGGTGGTTATCTTGTTGGTGCTTTGACCAAGATTTCCAAATCTTTAATCAACAATGCTCAATTTGACGTTGTCTCCTACGTTATCTCCAAAGTTTCCTTGGCTATTGCTCGATTCTTGGAAAAAGAATGTCTCTTAGGTACTGGCTCCTCTGCTTGTCAAGGTGTATTAGTGGGTGCTACTCAAAAAGTTACCGCTGCTGCTGCGACTGCTATTACTGCTGACGAAATTATTGATATGCAACTTAAAGTGCCTCAACAATATCAAGACGGGGCAACTTGGATCGTAAATGTTGACACTTTGGGTGCTCTGCGTAAGTTGAAGGATAAAGAGGGCGATTATCTGCTGACTAAAGACTTGACTCAAGGTTTTGGTTTCTTGTTGTTGGGTAAACCTGTTTATCTGTCTGACAATATGCCTAAAATTAAAGCAAATGCTAAACCGATTGTTTACGGTGACTTCTCTGGCCTGTACTCTAATCTCCGTCCTGGTATTGAGATGCAAATGCTCAATGAAAAATACGCCGATGAACATGCCATCGGTGTTTTAACTTGGTTTGAAGTTGATACTAAAGTTATCGAGACTCAAAAAGTAGCTGTACTTGAAATGGCTGCCGGATAATGAAAGAGTATAAGGTACTGGTATCTTTTGTTGGTGCTGTTTGCGGTGCTC
The DNA here is from genome assembly GCA_945949475.1 of uncultured Phascolarctobacterium sp. GTDB lineage: Bacteria > Bacillota > Negativicutes > Acidaminococcales > Acidaminococcaceae > Phascolarctobacterium_A. The sequence continues at coordinate 11,935 of CAMFET010000006.1, read as the reverse complement.
CTGGACAAGTAATTAAACTTGATGATAAAGCTGCTGCTGATTTGCTGCGAGCTAAATATATCGAGGAGCTTGTCCAGGTGCCAGCACCTATTAAGACTACCAGAAAAAGGAAAAAAACTGTCGAGGGGTGATGACTCATGAGACTATCAGAGTTAACTGTTGATAGCATACTGAGTTATGTCAGAGCTGACGATACTGCCGAAAACAGAACATATATTGATGGTATTGTGCTACCAGCAAGCAAGAGGTTTGTCGCAAGCTATACTGGAAGAAGCCTTGAAGAGCTAGATGAGTATGAGGATATTACTATTGCTGTTCTGTGTATTTGCGCTGATATGTTTGATGTCAGAGCCTACACCATGACCGGTATTCAGGTTAACCCTACGGTTGTTCAAATCCTTGGCGCGCACTGCACAAACTTCTTGTAAGGCGGTGATGTTATGTTCCGGAAACAGGATAAACGCTTATCCAGCATGCTTAATAAGCGGATTGAAGTATGGCACACCGTGAAAAGTACTGTCAAGGACAGGCTCGGTCAATATCCTCAAGAGGATAAACTGTACAGAACAGCTTATGCCGGAGTAATTCCTCAAACTGGCAGCCTGCTTTCCGGCAGAACTGCTGATACTACATTGTCCAGGACTACCCATAAAATAGTCATGCGACACTGCAAGGATATTACGCCAGACATGTGGTTCATGTATGATGGTGTTCGTTACAACATTCTCTATATCATGGATCCGTACCTTGACCATGAACGGCTTGAAGTTTTCTGTGAGGTGCTGCTCTGATGGCTAGTGTTGAGTTAGATTTCAGCGAGCTGTCGGAATTCAATGCGTCAATGCTGAAAATGGTTGAAAAGGATATGCCCAACGAAGCCAAAAAGCTTATGCAGCGTGCAGGTAATGCGCTGCGAAGGGATATGCGAACGGCCTACAAGCAGAAAACCAAACGCAAGACAGGCAACCTGCTGCGAGGGTTGAGCCGTGGCCGCGCTTATATTTATCAGGGCACTGAGTATCAGGTGCGTGTAAAAAACACAGCGCCGCATGCTCATCTGATTGAGTATGGGCATAAGGCTATAGGGCATGCTCCGCGCAAGCGTTTTAATGGCAAATATGTTAAAGGCAGGCATATAGCTGGCAAGGTAGCCAAGGATTTCAACAGCAAATTCGCTGATATGGCTGACAAATTTGTAGATGATTTATTAGAAAGGGGCATAGGTTGATGTTATCTGTTATTGACATTATCCGGGCGCTGTCCCTGCTTATTGAAGAGAAATTCCCTGATTTCCCTGTTGTGGACAGGGATTTGACTGAGGGATTTCCGCGCCCATGCTATTTCATTGATGTAGAAGGCTTGGTGACTGAAAATCTGACTAACCGGCTGATAAAAGAAACCGCTGACATTGAGATATCGTTCTTTGCTGAAGATATCTACGAAGGCTTCCTGCGATTGCTGGAGGTCAACAGCGAGCTGATTGCAGCTTTGACGGAGCCACTGCCTATTACTGATATGGATGGCAAAACAGTCGCTCATGTTGTTTTTAATGATGTGAGGACCGAGATTATCAAAGCTGACAAATCTTTGACATTTTCAATGACTACGGAGCTTATTCAGGGCGTTCCTGACGGTGACACTCATCCGCTTATTGATACTGTCGAATTTGAGGTTGGCGTGAATAAATAAGGAGGTTGAACAATGGCAAAAATCGGACTTCCCGATATTGATATTACTTTTTCTCAAAAAGCGATTACGGCGATTTCTCGCTCTGAGCGTGGCGTATTGCTCATTTTGTGTGTTGATAGTACTGCAAAAGAATTAAGAACCCGCACCTATCGCTATGAAAACGAAATCGTAGCTGAGGAATATACTGCTGAGAATTTGGCAGCAATTAAAAGAGCATTCCTGGTGGCGGTGAATAAGGTACATGTTATCGCTGCCCCAGCAGCAACCGATATGAGTGCTTTTGCTCCTGCGATGGAGGGGCTCAAGTATAACTATGTTTGCTGCATTAACGAAGAAATTCAGCAGGCGCTTGTTAACTATGTCATTACCAAAAATCAAAAATCCAAAGGCCGTAAATATGTAGCTGTTGTAGCCGATGCGACCACGGCTGATAGTAAGTATGTTGTAAACGTGAAGAATGCCAGCGTTCACGATGTGGATAGCAATGCTGATGTAAAAATGGTAAAATACTTGCCGCGCCTGGCAAGCATCCTGGCCAACCTGCCGATGAACCGTTCCTGCACTTATTATGAGCTGGAAGACATCGATAGCGTTGACGTAAGCTTCATTACTGTTACGAACGATATCAATTCCTGGATTGATAAAGGGTATCTGGTATTGTTTAAGGACGATGATGTTATCAAGATTGCGCGTGGCGTAAACTCTTTGACCACTATCACCAGTACCGACACTGAGGATATGCGTAAAATTATCATCGTTGAAGCACAGAACATCATTATTGAGGATATCTTCAGCACCTTCAAAGACAGCTATGTTGGTAAATACAAAAACAGCTATGATAATCAATGCCAGTTTATCAGTGCTGTAAATGCTTATTTCCGCCAACTGGCGAAGGAGGAAATCCTGGAGCCTACTTATAAAAATATCTGCTCTGTAAATGTGGAATCTCAACGTAATGCCTGGTTGAGCATCGGCAAGACTGAAGCTATTGACTGGGACGAAAACAAGGTCAAGAACATGACCTACAAATCTACTGTTTTCCTGCAGGGCAACATTAAGATTTTGGATGCCATCGAAGATCTGAAATTTGAAATTGAGATGGAATAGGAGGTGCTGAACAATGGCTGATGTAACTAATAAAATTATCCGCGGCACCTTTGGCCGTCTGTATGTAAACGGCCAGAACCTGGCCAATGTCAAGAGCTTCGAGGTCAAAGCTACCATCAACTACGAAACTGTTGATATTAACGGTGACCTTTGCCAGCAGCAGCGTATGACCGGTTACAGTCTTGCCGGTACAATGACTCTGCATAAAATCGATAGCTTTATTGCTCGTACTATTGGCGATGGTTTGACTACCGGAGTATTGCCAAAAATCAAGATTGTTGGTGTTGTAGCAGATCCGGATAGTGACGGTTCTGAGCGTGTTGAAATCTATGATGTTACTTTAGACGAAGTTACTTTGCTGGCATTTACTAATGCTTCCGTGGGCGAAGAATCTGTTCCGTTTAAAGCTGGCGGCTATCATTTCATTGATTTGATTTAACTGATTAGCTCCCTATCTTTAGTTAGATGGGGAGCTTTTTTAGGAGGAAAATATGCAGAAAGCTACTTTAGAAGCGCTGTTGGAGCGCAAAACGCAAGCCATGAATGCGAAAATGGCCGTAAAGGAAATCAATGTTCCTGTTCTTGGCATGGCGCTTACAGTTGAAAAATTACCGCTCGCAAGGGTGCTGAACCTTATTGATAAATATAAGGATGACGATTCTTTGAACGGCAAGTTTGAGCTTTACAAAGAATTGATTTATATTTCCGTGCCATTGTTTAGAAGCACTCAGCTGCAAGAGGCTTATGAGGTTGTGGAGCCGTCTGATATCGTAACCTTGCTGTTCGAGCAGAATCTGACAGCTATTACTAGCCTTGGCGATAAGATTGCTGCAATGTATGGTATTAACGGCGCTGAAGCTGTTGAAGAATTAAAAAACTGATTAGCTCCGATTCGGAGCTGTACACGATTCATTATTATCTGGAACGCGGGCACAGCCTGCATGAGCTCGTTGGCATGAGCTCTCTTGAGCTGTTGTTCTTGACGGCCAGCATGATTCTTACAGGAGAGGAGGAAGAAAAAAAGTATGGCGAGCAAAAATATTAACATTCTTATGAGCCTGCAGGACAGGTTCTCTGCTCCGATGAAGAACATTACCAATCTGACAAAGGAGCAAGAGAAGCAGCTGAAACGCTCCCAAAATGCTCTTGTAAGATTTGGCCGTGATGGAGCTACGGCATTAGGCTCTTTGGCAAAATATGCCGGCGGTGCTTTAACCGGTGCAATTACTGCTTTGAGCGGGTACAGCATAAAGGTCGGAGCTGATTTTGAAGCAGCCATGAGCAAGGTGCAGGCTATTTCTGGTGCGTCGGGCACTTCATTAGATGCGCTGACTGCTAAAGCTAAAGAAATGGGTGCTACAACGCAGTTCAGCGCGTCAGAAGCAGCTCAGGCTATGCAATACATGGCAATGGCCGGCTGGAAAGATACGGATATGCTGAACGGTATCAAAGGTATTATGGACCTTGCTGCAGCTTCTGGCGAAGACTTGGCCAGTGTATCAGATATTGTGACCGATGCGCTGACTGCGTTCGGCATGTCCGCACAAGATTCCGGAAGATTTGCTGATGTGTTGGCAGCTGCATCCAGCAATGCGAATACTAATGTCGGGCTTATGGGATATACATTCAAATATGTAGCTCCGTTGGCTGGCTCTCTTAAATACAGCGTTGAGGATGTGGCGCTGGCGATTGGTCTGATGGCTAATGCCGGCATTAAAGGCGAGCAGGCCGGTACTGCTTTAAGGTCAACCTTTACCAGGTTAATCAAGCCTCCGAAGGAAGCAGCAGATGCTATGAGCAAATTAGGCATCAGTGTAAAGAATGCTGATGGCAGCGTTAAACCGCTGAATACAACGTTAGCAGATTTGCGCAAGGCTTTCAGTAAATTGTCTGATTCGGAAAAAGCTGAATACGCTTCCATGATGGCAGGTCAGGAGGCTATGAGCGGATTCCTGGCACTGGTCAACGCGTCTGATGATGATTTCAATAAATTATCAAAGGCCATACGTGAATCTAACGGAGCAGCAGCTGGCATGGCAAAAACTATGAACGCCAATCTTAAAGGCCAAATTAAACAGTTTCAATCGGTAACTGAATCTATAGGTATATCAATCTATGATAAGTTTAAAAAACCGCTTACAAAAGCATTTGCTGATGTAAACGGGAGCTTGGGAGATTTAAACAAGTCTATTACTAATGGCGAGCTGGCCGGTAGTTTTGACCGCTTGGGCGAATCTGTTGGTGTGCTTGTCAAAGCATTGGCTAATGGCCTTATTGTTGCTTTGCCGGTAGCTATCGGCTTGTTTACGTGGTTAGTTGATAATGGTGATACCGTTATCGCTATGTTGGGCGGTATTGGTGCTGGCTTTGCTGCATTCAAGGTTGCTGCAATGCTTCAGGCTGTTACCACGGCGTTAGAAGGCGTAAGCGTGGCAACTGCTATCTGCAATGCAGTTATGGCGGTGAATCCTTTGTTTTGGATTGCCGCAGCTATAGCAGCAGTTGTTGCAGGCTTGATTCTGCTATGGCAGAACTGGGATAAAGTTACTGCCGTGCTGGGTACAGCGTGGGAGAAATTCAAGCAGTTCGGGGCGTGGCTCCGTGATAAGTTTATGAGTATCATTTCACCGATTGCCGACAAAGTACGTGCTATAAGCGAAGGCTTCAAAAGCTTTGGCAATAAAATTTTTGGTGGTAGTGATACTGAAAAGCATAATGCTTTAGGTACGAGCTATTTCAGCGGCGGCAGGACCTACGTAAATGAAGGTAACAGGGGCGAGCTTATCAACCTGCCTTCCGGTTCTCAGATTGTGCCGCATGATTTGGCTAAACAGGCTGTAAACAGTCAGCCGAACATAACCATTAATCTTTCTGTTGCCGGCAACGTAATAGGGAATGAAGAATTTTATAACGAATGCGGTAATGCCATCAGCACACGTTTAATCGCTGCGCTGGGTAATGTGTAGGGAGGTGGAACAGTGAGCAGTATTCTTAATATGATCGTGAGCCGATTGATTACAGCTAAGATGAGTGCCGGCAGTAAAGCAAGCATTGTCATCTCAGCTGATAACGGAGCCATTGTTCTGCCAATCGTTCCCGCTGACCTGCCAGAAGTCAGCAATCCTCAGAACAACGAAACATTTGAAAGCGTACTTGGCACGATGAGCGTAATGGGTACGCTGGGACTGCGTAAGGTATCGCTAAAAGGCCTGCTGCCTGTAGATGTCAGCAAATATCCATATGCCAATCCGTTGGGAAGCACAGCAGCTGAGGTTATCAATTTTATTAACCAATGCAGGGCCAAAAATAATGCTGCACGCATTGTCATCGCCTATTCCGACGGCTCTGTATATCTGAATATGGCCTGCCTTATCAATAGCTTTGAATACTATATCGATAATGTAAAGGACTACCATTATCGCATGGAGCTGCTGGAATATCGCTCTGTGAGCCAGCTAGGAGGGCTTGTATCATGATTATGTTAATGGCTAACATAAATGATACGTGGCAGGATATCACGGCATATACTGGGGCCTACAGTAGAGCCGATAACATCAGGGCATTAGGTATGAGCTTTGACTTTAAACTGCTCAGCAATCCGCTGGACAGAAATGCCAAAGGCAGAGAGCTGCCTATAGGAACAAAGTTGACGCTTTTCAGCGATGGAGAGCAGATATTTAGCGGGATAGTAGTTAGCTATGAACGCAGCAGTCTTTCCGAATACACTTACAAAGCCTATGATTATGGCTTTTATCTGAATAAGTCTGAAGCTATTATCCAATTTAATGATATTAGCGCCAGCGCTGCAATCCAAAAGCTTTGTGGTGAAAATGATGTTCCCATAGGTGCTGTTGCCGATATATCTGCGAATGTAAGAAAAATTTACAATGGCAGTAAAATTTCTGATATTATCAGAGATTTGATTACCATGGGCGAAAATGAGACAGGTAAGAAATATCGGTTGGAAGTTCGCGAAAATAAGCTGTTCATAGAAGAATATGCAGATTTGATTGTAGATGCGTATTATCAGCCTGTTGCCGGCAGCGGATTCAATCCTGCTGATGTTCCTGGTTCATTCCAGTCAACTTATTCCATCGAAGAGATGGCCACGCGAGTTCTTATAGCATCGAGCTGTGAAAAGAACGCTACCATTCGTGCTACAGCTGAGGACAGCGAAGCAGTTACGAAATATGGATTGCTGACAAGGGTGGAAAAGATTGACGATAAGAACAATTCGCAGGCTATGAACATAGCTAAGAAGAAGCTGAAAGAGCTGAACAAGGTTAAGCGCTCATTCAAAATCACTCTGTTCGGAGATGATGCAGTGCGATCAGGGCGAATTCTCGTATTCAATCAGCCGGATATCAATCTTGTAGGCGCGTTTCTGGTCAGAAATTGCGTACATAGGTATGACGGCTTCAATCATATCATGGAGCTGGAGCTGGAGGTGTAGCTGATGGAGAATTGGGAATATAAATTGGCAGAGCTGTTCAAGGATAGGGATAACCCGAAGCCTCTGGGAGCCTGTATAGGTAAAGTCGAAAGCCTTGCTCCGGTAATCATCAGTATCCAGGACGGCAAGTTTATGCTGCAGGCAGAGCAGATTTATATCTGCAATCAGATTTTGGAGCGTGAAACTACCTTCCGTGATTACGTTGCCAATCAAAGCCAAAGCGGCAATATATCTGTTTCCTGTACGCATGGCGGTGGTTCGTACTCTGCGAACGGCGATATTGAGGCAAGCGGCAGGGTGCATTTGAATGAAGTGTGGAAGGTTGGGGATTATGTTATGGTTGTTCCGGACCAAAGCGAACAGCACTTCTTTATTGTCGATATTCTGAGAGGGGTGAGCTGATGTTTCCTAGTGATGTTGATTTTGATGTTCCGCTGCAGGCCGATACGTCGGATGATGGGCAACGGCAAGGCACAATTGGCCGTTGCATTGCTTTTGATTACGAGAAAAATGAATTCGTTGTTAATGATGGCAAGTTGGTCGAGCCTGGTAAGATTGATGCAATCAAACAATGGATTGAATTATACATCCGGACCGAAATAAATAAATATGCGATATACACCGAATCATTTGGAGTCGATACCAGAGGCCTTGTTGGTTACAGGTTACCAAGAGGATATCAGGTAGCTGAAATTATGCGGCGTATCAACGAAGGTATACTGACGCAGTGCCCTGATGTTGTATCTGTCAGCAATTGGGATTTCAATAAGGGAACGTTTTCCTTCACAGTTAAGACGAACACAGGAGAGGAGGTAGTTATCAATGTCGAGTGAATTAAAATCGACAACTGTCGATAAGGTCCATAAAGAGCTTTTAGGACAAGTGTCTGACACATATCAGAAAACCGAGGGCTTCCCTACATGGGACATCTTGAAAGCTGCAGCGTTCGGAATCAAGCGTGTGTGGGACAAGGTGTTCATGATTGACTATCTGCAGGATGTAGATAATCTTACAGGGGCTGATCTGGAACGCTTCGTGTACCAACGCAAAGGCCTGAAGCGCAAAGATGCTACACACGCTGTAGGTTTTGTCAAAATTGTGATAGGTGCAGGCATTGTCAGTATAGGTGATGTATTCAGCACTTCCGGCGGTGTAGAGTTTATTGCTACTGAGGACAAGGCGGTTAAGGTCGGTGATAAAGTCGCTGTACAGGCTATCAATGCTGGTGGTATCGGTAATGTAGCAGCAGATACTATTATTGAGATGCCTGTAACTATCCAAGGTATCGCAAAAATTACAAATGATGCTCCTACTGTGGATGGATATGATGCAGAAGATGATGATAGCCTGCGAGATAGATACTATGAGGCGCTGAGAGAGCCTGCTACTAGTGGAAACGTCGCACATTACAGACGTTGGGCTCGTGAAGTAGAAGGCGTGGGAGATTGTAAGGTGTATCCGCTTTGGCAAGGTGACAACACTGTGCAAGTTGTCATCGTTGATGATAACGGTATTGTACCCAACGTTGAAACCGTTAAGCGCTGCCAGGATTATATAGATCCTGACAGTGCAGGTACAGGCTTAGGAGAAGCGCCAATCGGAGCGTATTGTACAGTAACTGCAGCAGCGGGGTTAAACATTGATGTGATAGCCACCATTATTTTGGACAACACGGTACAGGCTGATATTATTAAAGCCAACGTTGAAATAGCCATCAAAAAATATCTGGCCAGTGTGGCTCTGAATACCGAATATGTGTCAACGGCTAAGATTGGCAATATTATCATAGGCACAGAGGGCGTAAGTGATTATTATGGGCTACAGGTCAATGGAAGCACCGACAGGGTGCCTGTACCTGATAAAAACGTAGCAGTGCTGAGGGGCGTGACCTTAAATGTTTAGAAGCAAAGAGTATTGCATCAAAACACTGCATCAGCTGTACAGGAAAGATAAATGGATAAATGAGCTTTTCAAAAGTGCAGGGCTGAATCTTGACACTTTATCTGCAGCAGTAGATGAAATCTACAATAACATTTTTTTCGATACAGCTACAGAAAGAGCTATCAAGTATTATGAGCGTGAGCTTGGCATTACTCCTGCAGCAGGACAGAGTCTTGATGCTCGCAGGGCTGTTATCCGTGCTCGATGGGTTGGCACCGGTAAAATTGATATAATGCTCCTGCAAGAAGTCGCCAACAGTTGGAAATATGGTACAACGGCGCTGGAGTTTATCGGAGGTCGTATACACGTTAAATTTATATCTCCCATTGGTGTTCCTGACGACATACAGGCCTTAAAAGATGTTTTAGAAGATACCAAACCTGCGCATCTGGCTATATTTTATACCTTCTTATGGCTTACTTGGGGACAAGCTAAGGATTATGGTTCGTGGAAACAGCATAAGGATAATGGTTCGTGGTTGGATGTGAAGAGATTAAAGGAGGGCTAATATGAGCGATTTTCAAGGGTTACCAAAAACCACAAATTTGAATTTGAATAAGCCAGGTTATGACAATGTGGCTGACATAATGGCACTAAATGAAAATGCCGATATCATTGATGCAGCCATTAAAACCAACATTGATGATATAGCCAACATAAAAAAAGGATATGTCAAAACTGTTAATGGCGTTGGTGTTGATAGCAAGGGCAATGTCAACGTCAAGGAATATACACATCCTGCTAGCGGTGTAACAGCAGGCAGTTATCGCAAAGTAACTGTAGATGATCTTGGTCATGTGACCGCTGGCGAAAATCCGATATTGGCGATTGCTGAAGGTGGTACCGGAGCAGATAATGCTACTAGCGCATTGAGTAAGCTCGGTATATTAGGTGCTATCGTTAACGCAAGCGTAAGTGGTAAAACAATTACGTTTACCAAAAAGGATAATACAAAGTTTAGCATTGATACGCAGGATACCAATAACGGCATCGTAGCAGCCCTGCTGGAACAAAACGGATACGTAAAATTTGCGAACGGGCTAATTCTGCAGTGGGGAAAGATAGCTATTGGACACGATGAAACAGTAACGGTTACATTGCCCATAGCAGTAAAACCTATTAACGTACAAATTGCCGTTGCTGATGGAAGTAATACGTCATCAACCTACAGAAGTTTAAATTGGAAATCTGCTTCATTCCAAATTTCTGTTTATGCTTGGCCAACTAATTATTTTTGGTTTGCAATATGCTGGTAGCAGTGGGGATTATACGATTTCCCCGGAAGCAATGGCGATAAGGTATATTTTCCGGTGGCGTTCGCTGTAATGTGCGCTGCTGCCATTGTACAGCCCGCAGGCCGTAATTCTCACGAGGTCACCAATCGCACAACAACGTATATACAAGGCGATTTTAGATACGGAGATAGCTATAAGCTAGGTACATGGCTGGCTGTTGGCTATTAAGTGCAGTGGGGACTTACAAAAACAGCATCAGAAGTTGTTACTTATCCAATTGCTGTTTCGCAGGTATATTGTTTATTGCTAACAACAAAAGCAACAACATTCCGCTATAGCCCATGGCCTACAAAAATAACCACAAAATCATTTCAAGCTTACAGTGATTGCGAACAAGCTTATTGGCTTCTCGTGGCAAAATAGCAGTGGGGAGTTACTACGTCAAAGAGCGACACTATTACATTTCCGCTGGCTCATAAATCAAGTGTATTTGCTGTTACACTCTTTATGGAGGCTTACGGTACATCGACTATACACATATACGCATCATCTATATCCCTAGATAACTTTGTAATTAGCGCAGCGATACCGCAATCGCAATTCCAGTCATTTGCTAAAGCTTATTGGATATCGCTAGGCGTGTAACAGCAGTGGGGAAATAGCGATGAAACTAATCGAGATGCCACGGTAACGTTTCCCATTGCGTTTAACGTCTTATACAGCGTTGTCGGTGTTCCGAAAAGCAGCAGTAACCTGAGCGGCAGCAACAGTAATTTCGGTGTAAAATCTCAAAATAATAAGAGCTTTATCGCCAACATGTACGACAATAGCCGTGGTTATGCAGGCTTTAACTGGTGCGCTTTTGGCAAAGCTTAGGCTTTGCCTATATACCGACAGCAATATAGTTGATATTCGTACCTCTGTACATCGGCCATGTCATAGAGCTGTTGGTTCTTACAATCCAAGATGTGTTTTCAAAAGCAGCACCACCCCATGACTCCTGCGCTGTAGTGATGCAAAAAAATTTCTGAAATGATATCGGGAATTTGAGCGTTGCTGCTGTGCTTCTTCCCCACTGCTATTTTCCGATTGCAAACCACCAAACTAATCCATCGCCCTGATCGCTACCAATACCGGTGTAAAAGCCAGTTAAAGTCGGTATCTTTACATCATCGATGTAAAAAGTTGTGTAATTTGAGCAAGCGGCAATGGAAAAAATAGCTTTAGGAAATGCTATAGGGAATGGCACAGGGTCACGTCCTGTTTTAGTGCTCGCTAATCCCCACTGCTAAAAGCCAACTGCAATCCAAAAATTTTCGTAGCATTTATTAGTGATTTTTATTGAGCTTGTGTTGGGTGTATATGTAACTGGGTAGCCGGCGCCGCTATTTACGTTGGTGACGCAAACGGCGCAGGTTTGGCGGCTAAAGGCAATCGGAAATGTTACGGTATAACTGCCGCTAGTGGCTTTATAATATCCCCACTGCTATTTTGCCACGAGAAGCCAATA